>CACZWQ010000007.1:0-7466 GCA_902784855.1 uncultured Ruminococcus sp.
CAACAAAGGCGACGAGTGCTGGTATATTTGGACATGGGAAGGCAATGAGGAAGGCGAATGGATCGGCGCGACTGACTACTCCAGTCCGTCTGCCATGCGCTATGAGAGCGACAAACTGAAGTCAAACATTATCTTTGTCAGAATGAATCCCGACGGCGCACCTTCATGGGGCTCCAAGTGGAATCAGACCGACAACCTGACATTCACAAACGGCAAGACCTATACCATCACCGGATGGGGCGGAGACTACTTGGAAGTTCAATGATCCGCAAGTGACAGCCTCACACGGTTAACAAATGAAACGACTCCTCCGCGCAGTATGACGCTGCGCGGAGGAGTTTCGCTTTCTGCGCGACAGGCGCTTTATCACAAAACAGGGGCGGGAACGGCGGGATTCTCGTGATTATTTTCGTATTGTCAAATGAGAAAAAGTGTGGTAAAATGAATAGCCGGAACAGTATGAGGAGGAGAGCGCAAATGAGAAAACTGACACAGCGCACCGAGGCGGTCGTCAGCCTTCGCGCATTGGAGCATAATGTCCGCCGCATCCGCGAGATCATCGGCGACGGCGTTGAGATCATGGCGGTGCTCAAGGGCGACGGCTACGGCCACGGCGAAAAGGGTATCTATCCCATCCTGAAAAAGAGCGGCATCGAGCGCTATGCGGTCGCCGTCTGGGAGGAGGGCGCGTCTCTGAGAGAGGCGGGCTGCACCGAGCCGATCCTGCTGCTCGGCGACACCTGCGACGGCCAGCTCGAGAACATCATCAAATACAACCTCACGCCCGCGATCTTCTCCTACGATACCGCGCAGAAGCTCAACATGCTGGCGCGGTGGAGCGGCGTCACCTGTCCCGTGCACCTCAAAATCGACACGGGCATGAGCCGCATCGGTTTTGCCTGCGACGAGCGCTCGATCGAGCTGATCCGGCGCATCCACGATCTGGAGAACATCGAGATCACCGGCGCCTTCACCCACTTTGCCCGCGCGGACGAGCCCGACGGCATCAGCGCCAAGGCGCAGTTTGAAAAATACATCCGCATGCTCGAGCGGCTGGAGGACGCGGGCGTCACCATCCCCTGCAAGCATGTCGCGAACAGCCCCGCCATCCTGCTTCGACCCGAGACCCGCTTGGACGCGGTGCGCGCGGGCGACATCCTTTTCGGCTTGTGTCCCATCGACGAGGCGGACTGGGCTAAGGCGGATTTTTGTCAGGTCATGCACTGGTACACCTATGTGGTGATGGTCAAGGAGGTCCCCGTCGGCACCGAGGTCGGCTACGGCGGCACCTTTGTCGCCGAGCGCCCGACCAAGATCGCCACCGTCCCCGTCGGCTTTGCGGACGGCTACAGCCGCGCCCTCTCCAACCGGGGCATGGTGAAGATCAACGGCAAGACCGCGCCCATCATCGGCAGGGTCTGCATGGATCAGTTCATGGTCGACGTCACCGACATCGGCGAGGTGCGCCGCGGCGACACGGTCACCCTGCTCGACGACGAGCTGAGCGTGCTGTGGATGGCTGATTTGCTCGATAAAAACGTCGACGAGATCGTCTGCGGCATTTCCAAGCGTGTGCCGCGGATCTATGAATATTAAGAGGAGTGGAAGTCAATGTCAAAGTATATTTTCAAGATCATCAGAAACGCGAGTCTCGACAAGATGAAGGCTGCCGTCAACACCGTGCACGAGCGCTCGGGGCTGGGCAAGCAGAAGATTTTTCGCGATATGATCCACTGCACCCGCAAGTACGGCGCGGGTTACTATGATTATCAGATCTTCGCGTTCTACAACCTGACCGAGGCGCAGCGCGCGACCTATATGACCCGTCTCATCAGCAAGAAGTTCAACACCTTCATGAACAACTACGACTACGCCCACTTCCTCGAGAACAAGGACGAGTTCAACAAGCTCTATAAAAAGTATATCGGCAGGGATTTCATCCAGTTCCAAGAGGCGACCAAGGACGAGGTCAAGGCGTTCTGCGCCGCCCATCCGGTGCTGTTCTGCAAAATGCAGGACTTGGAATGCGGCCACGGCTGCGAGCGCATCAAGGTCGCCGACTACGAGAGCTTTGACAAGCTCTACGACTACTTAAAGGAAAAGGATTTCTGTATCCTCGAGGAGAACATCGAGCAGCATCCCGCCGTTAAGAAGCTCTATCCCAACGCGGTCAACTCCATGCGCTTCATCACCGTTCTCGACAAGGACGGCGAGCCCCATCTGCTCTATATCGTCCAGAAGATGGGTCTGGGCGGCAGTATCATCGACAACAACTGCTTGTTCACGCCGGTTGACCCCGAGACAGGCATCATGAAATATCCCGCGCATTCGGGCGACACCCTCAAGGGCATTGTCTACACCGAGCACCCCGACACCCATATCAAGATTCAGGGCTACAAGATCCCCTTTGTCAAGGAGGCGGTCAAGATGGTGCTCGAGGCGGCAAAGGTCACCCCGCAGATCCGCTATGTCGGCTGGGACGTCGCCACCACGCCCAAGGGTCCCGCCATCATCGAGGGCAACACCTACTGCGCCCACGATTTCTGGCAGCTCCCGCCGCATACCCCCGACGGTATCGGCATGCTGCCCACCATCAAAAAGTATGTTCCCGAATTCTTTGAAGGGAAAATCAAATAAGCTGTTCCCGCGAGGTTTCCTGCCATGAAAAGAATGCTTTCGGTGCTGCTCTGCTCCGTGATGCTGATTTGCGTCTGCGCGTCCTGCGCTTCGTCGGAGACGTCTGTGTATGTCGTGCCCGAGGAGACGGACAGCACGGCGGGCATGACGGAGGAGACCGGTACCGTCACGCTGGAGGAGCTGATGGAGACGGTTCCTGCGACAGAGCAGGCGACGGAGCAGGCGACGGAGCAGGCGGCAGAGACGACGGAAGAAGCGACGGCGGCGCCGACGACGGAGGCTGTCACGACTGCCGCGCCGACCGCCGCGCCGGATAACGGGGAAGAGGCGGTGCAGCATTATGTGCTGAACACCAACACCAAGAAATTCCACAAGCCGGACTGCCCCTCCGTCAAGAAGATCAAGGATACCAACCGTCAGGATTACGAGGGTACCCGCTCAGAGATCATCGCCATGGGTTATGCCCCATGCAAACGCTGTCTACAGCTGTAGCAGCAATCCACCTACGGCTGTAGCAGCAATCCACCTACGGCTGTAGCAGCAATCCGCGCGTGATAAGTCTGTATGAACGGCAACCGTCAAAGCCCGCGTTATAGCGATGGCAATCATCATGGCGAAGCCAATTCATGACCGAAGGTCAATTCATGGCACAGCCAATTCATGCCACAGGCAATTCATTCTTGGCAGGACTTTTCCGATATCCGCAAACACTTCCGAGCCTGCCGTTTTATAACAAAACGATACAAAAAAAGTTGCCATACATGCCCGCGTCTACGGCTGTCTACGGCTGTAGCAGCAATCCACGCGTGATAAGTCTGTATGAACGGCAACCGTCAATGCCCGCGTTCGAACGCGGGCATATTATTTTACCTTTTCCACAAACGATGCACTCGCGGATAAAGCGCCCACGGCGCACGCGCCTACGGCTGTAGCAGCAATCCGCGAGTGAAAAGAATATATGAAGGCAACCGTTAATGCCCGCGTTCTGTCGCGGGCATATTTTTATTCCTTTTAAAAAAACGTTGCACGCGCGGATTGGGTCAAGCGTCACGCTTGCTTGACATTGACACAAAAGCGTGATATTATTATAAAATAGAGGTATTATGATTCCTGTCTATTTTACCAAGTCTATTAACGCTGCACCGGGCGAGAGTGCCCGCCGGCGCTTACGGACAAAGGGAAAGGAATGTGTCAGATGAGTGCAAGGGCGAAAACCGTATTCCTTCATATCCGATCTGCGGGTATTGTATTGGCATGCCTGATTTTCCTGACGTCCGCCCTTCCGTATGCCGCCGCACAGGATGAGAATGCGCACAAGACCGTGCGCGTCGGCTGGTACGACTCCCCCTATTACAGGATGGACGAAGCCGGACGAAAAACCGGTTATGCCTATGAATATCAGCGCAAGATCGCGGCATACACCGGCTGGACTTATGAATATGTGACGGACAGCTGGGCAGGTCTCATGGACAAGCTGGTCAGCGGCGAGATCGACCTGATGAGCGATATCACCTATACGGAAGAGCGTTCGCACAACATGCTGTTTCCCGATTTCGAGATGGGAAGCGAGGAGTATCTCCTCTATCTCCCGATCAACAAGGCGGATCAGTTTCAGGATGACTTCTCCTACTTTGACGGCAAGAAGGTCGGCGTGAACAAAGGCTCGGTTCAGATCGACTATTACAAGGAATGGGAGAAGAAGCAGAAGATCTCGACCGAGATCATCGAGCTGACGAATACGGAGGATGAAGCCGTCGAAATGCTGACAAACGGCGAATTGGACGGCTTTGTCACGCTGGACAACTATTCCCACACGGAGGACATGATCCCCGTTGCGAAGGTCGGCTATTCCAAGATTTATTTTGCCGTCAGCAAGTCGCGCACCGACCTGCTCGATGAACTGAACGCCGCGCTGAGGAGCATTCAAAACGAGGACCGTTTTTATAATAATAATCTGTACGCCAAATATATCCGCAACGCCGGCTCGCATTTATTCCTTGACAAGGATGAAAAAAACTGGCTTTCCGAACACGGCGACATACGGGTCGGCTACCTTGACAACTACCTCGCGTTCTGCGCCAAGGATGAAGAGACCGGCGAGCTGACAGGTGCGCTGAAGGATTATCTGGAAGAGGCGTCCGACTGCCTTTCCAATGCGAAAATCAACTTTAAAACGTTCGCGTACCCGAATGTGGCGGAGGCGATGCAGGCATTGAAGGACGGCAGCATCGACTGTATTTTCCCGTGCAATTTCAGCATTTACTACGGCGAGCAGAAAGGCATCCTCCTCACGCCGGCGCTGGCGGAGTCCACGCTCTACACGCTGGCGCGCAGTGACGATAAAAAGAGCTTTATGCCGACAGACAAGATCACGACTGCTATCGAAAAGGATAATCATAATTATGACTCTATCCTGCTGGACTTTTATCCGAAGTGGCAGACGCTCGTCTGTGACGGCGTTCAGAATTGTCTCAAAGCCGTATCCGACGGCAAGGCGGATTGCGTCCTGATCAGCAGCTACCGCTACAACAACCTCAGAAAGCTGTGCGAACAGTATCATCTGATCGCCTGGGACACGGGCAACAATATCTCCTCCAGTATCGCCGTGAACGAGACGGATACCGAGCTGTATTCGATCTTGGACAAAATCGTGAACATCGTGCCCGGCACGACGATCAATATGGCGCTGACCCAATATTTCTCCGAGGATCAAAAATCCAATATCAGTCTGCTTGAATTTGTGCGGAAGTATCTGCTGCTGGTCATCGCGGTGGTCGTTCTGATCCTGTCGATGCTGATGATGATCATCGTACAGCGGCGTCTGATTATCGCGGAGCAGAATGCGAAGAAGCACCGGGAGATCGCAGACGACCTGAGCAAGCGCATCTATGTGGATGCATTGACCTCTGTGGGCAACAAAGGCGGTTTCGACAATCACATCAAAATGCTGCGGGAGCGCATAGCGAGCGGAGAAGTGACGGAATTTGCGATATGCATGTTTGACTGCGACGACCTCAAATACATCAATGACCGATACGGCCACGAGAAGGGCGACGAATACCTGATAGCGGCAGTGCGCATGATTGGCAGGATATTCCGGAACAGCTCCGTATTCCGCGTCGGCGGAGATGAATTCTGTGCGATCCTGTCGGGTGAAGACCTGCAAAACTGCGGGGAACTGGCGGCAAAATTTGATTCGGAAAGCCGCGCGAACAACAGCGCCGTCGATAACGAATGGGAACAGGTGAATGTTTCGGTGGGCACCGCCGTGTACGACGCCCGGGTCGACAATTCGATCGAGGATACCATCGCCCGCGCCGACCGGATCATGTACGAAAACAAGCGGAAGAGAAAAGCCGAACGCGGCGTCCGATAACGGGCAAAACGGTTTTGCGCGTTTTTATGGATGATCAAAAACCATTACGCAGAAAAAGCACATCGGAAACGGTGTGCTTTCTTTTATGCGCGCCGCATGCATTTTCCCATAGAGCCAAAAAGACCTCCGGAGTCCGGAGGTCTTTCCATTTGGTTTCAGTTTTAAATCAGCGTGTGCGGTCAATCCTCGTCATAGCCTTCGACGTAGTTGTAATCGTCGTCGCTGCCGCCGTCGTAGCCGCCGTCGTAATCGCCGCCGTCGTCATCGTCATCGTTATCGTTATCGTTGTTGTTGCCGTCGTCGTTATCATCGTCGCTGTCGTTCTTGTTCGAGTCGGAGTCATCGTCAGAGTCGCTGTCGCCGCCGCTGTAGCTGCCGCCGTCGGAATCGCTGTCGGAGTCAGAGTCGGACTTGTCGGAATCGGACTTGGGCGTGATGTTGCTGTCGATGTAGTAAGCGGGAACACTGCCGCCGTTGGAGACGCCGTAGTCGGGCGCGATATAGTCTTTATAGAAGGTATCGGAATCGATGACCTCGTCGCCTTCCTCGTTCACCCACCACATGCTGTCAAAGGTGTCCTTGGAGTCGAAGATGACAACGGCAAAGTAAATCTTTCCGTCGTGCTTATAAGAACCGTAAACCTGCGCATAATAACCGTCCTCGTCGGCAAGATCCGCCTCTTCCAGCGCTGCCTTTTCCAGATAAGCGCCTTCTTCGTTCTTGTAGTTCACCTTGGGCTTGATGGAGGAGAGATCGTTAGGATTTACCGCGATGGTCGTGCTCTGGTTTTCGTTGCCCGTGTCGGTGGGAGCGGTTGTGGAAACGGGTTTGGTGGGAGTGGTCGCCTTGATGGTACTGGTGACGGAAGAGGAGGTGTTCTTGCTTCTGTCTCTGCCGCAGCCCGTAAGCGCCGCACACATGCTGATAGCCAAAGCACCCGCAATCAAAATGCTGAGGATTCTTTTCATGGTAAAACTCCTTTTAATTAGAATAAAGAAAAAACAATGTTTTCTATCCTATTATATATTCTCATGTCGAAAAAAGCAAGAAAAAATTGATATTTTATCAAAGGTTAATAAATTGTAACTTCTATATTTTTTGTTATCTGTTATAATAGGTTAAGACTTAAAATATTTGTGAGCACACTCGTTCGCCGCTTTACATCGCGAAGATAACGGCGGCGGTGTTGCCTTTAGTCGGAAGTAATGGAAAGAACCTTGTTTCGGTAAGGAGACGTCAAAATATGAACAACAAGAACAGTGTTCCGCGTTTCGCCGCGGTTATTTTTATCCTTGTGCTGATACTGTCGCTGACGGGCTGCGCAAAGCCCGTTGAGGTGCCCGTGAGTTATAGCGGGCGGTCTTTGGTCGCCGAGGGCAACGAGGAGATGACCGTCAAAGAGCTGCTGCAGCAGGCAGGCGTCACCATCAATGAATATGACAAGGTGAGTCCG
>CACZWQ010000007.1:7497-63950 GCA_902784855.1 uncultured Ruminococcus sp.
GAAGCTACGCGAAGGTCACCGTCACCGACGGCAAGCAGACCAACGTGGTCGAGCTGTACGACAGCAGCGTCAACGAGGCGATCTCATACGCGGGCTTCAATGCGAGCCTGTATACGGTCGAGGAGGATCTTGCCGCGCCGCTCACGGACGGCATGGTCATCAACCTGATAAAGGCTGACGGCGGGTTTGTCAACAAGGACGGCAAGCTCTATTACTATCAAAACGGCGAAAAGCAGACCGACGCCATCGTCGGCGATGAGGACGGCGTCTTTTATGCCGACAGCGAGGGCGTCATCGACAAGGGCTACTGCGACGGCGTGACAGTCGGCGGTGAGAACTGGAACATCATCAACGGCGAGGCGTTCCGCGTCGATTCCGATTCCGACGAAACGCTGTTCCGTGCCCTGCAGGTGGTGGCGAAGTGCACCGACAGCAGCATGAGCAAGTCGGAAAAGCTGAAAGCGTCGTTTGACTATCTCAAGGACAATTATCTCGAGGGCTCACGCCGCGGCGATTACCGCGAGATGGACTGGCCGTCCGTCTATGCCGACGACCTCTTTGTCCACGGCAAGGGCGACTGCTACAGCTACGCGGCGGCGTTTGCCTACATGGCGCGGGGCATCGGCTACGAGGAGAGCTATGTCTGCAACAGCGGCGGTCACGGCTGGGCGGAGATCGACGGCTTGATCTACGACCCCGAGTGGAGCATGCATAATTTCAAGTACACCTACTACGGCATGACATACGACGAGCCTTGCGATCAGGCATATGGCAACAGCTTCAGCCGCGACGTCGATTGGCAATATGTAAAAATCATCCCCTAACTACTGCTGTAGCAGCAATCCGCGCGTGATAGGGTTGTTTGAACGGCAACCATGAAAGCCCGCGTTAAAACGTGGGCTTGGTACTTGACGTTCCTACAAACGTTTGGTTTTAATCCCGCGCTTGAACGCGTGCCGGATACTTTAACCTTCCTACAAACGTCGGGAGCGCGGATTGGCTCCCGCGACACGCGGGGCCTTCGAATCCCCTTCTCTCTTTTTACAAAAAAATAAGAGCACCAAAAAGGTGCTCGTATTTTTTTGGCGGAGAGAAGGGGATTCGAACCCCTGGTACGGCGATTACCGTACACATGATTTCCAATCATGCTCCTTCGGCCAGCTCGGACATCTCTCCGTGAACCGCTGACTATTATAACAAATATCTTCCGAAAAATCAAGCCCTGAATTGAAATTTGCCTGAAAAAAATCGGAAAAATCCGTTCCACAGCAAAATATTTGAATAATTATGCGGAAAAAGCTGATAATCATGTGTAAAAATACTTGATTTTTTGAAACAGGTCTGCTATATTATATATTGACCAAAAAATAAGGAGTGTTTTATTATGAAGAAAATTCTTTCCGCCATCTTAGCGGGCACCATGATGTGCTCCATGGCAATCGGCTTTGCAGGTTGCGGCGGCAGCGGCGAGGCTTCCAAGACCGAAACCACTGCGCCTGCCGAGACAAAGGCAGTATCCACCGCTGATTCCGCTACCAAGGATTCCGCGAACAAGGGCGAGAACGGCGAGCTGCACATGGCTACCAACGCGTTCTTTGAGCCCTATGAGTACTATGAGAACGACAAGATCGTCGGCATCGACGCTGAGATCGCCGAGGCGATCTGCGACAAGCTCGGCTACACCCTCGTGATCGACGACATGGACTTTGATTCCATCATCACCGCCGTGCAGTCCGGCAAGGCTGACTTCGGTATGGCGGGCATGACTGTTACCGAGGAGAGAAAGCAGGCGATCGACTTCACCGATACCTACACCAACGCGGTTCAGGTCATCATCGTCAAAGAGGGCAGCGACAAGGTCAAGACCAAGGACGACCTCAAGACCGCTGTCATCGGCGTTCAGATGGGCACCACCGGCGACATCTATGTTTCCGACTACGAGGCTGACGGCGCGACCATCGAGCGCTTCAACAAGGGTGCCGACGCGGTTCTGGCACTTGCGCAGGGCAAGGTCGACGCAGTCGTCATCGACAACGAGCCTGCTAAGGCGTTCGTTGCGCAGAACGAGGGTCTGGTCATCCTCGACGAGCCCTTCGAGAACGAAGAGTATGCCATCTGTGTTGCCAAGGGCAGCGAGCTGACCGAGAAGATCAACGGCGCTCTCGCAGCACTCAAGGAAGAGGGCAAGGTCGACGAGATCATCAACAAGTACATCAAGGCGTAAGAGAGATTAAGCCGACGGGCGGGTAGCGAATGCCCGCCCGTTTCATTATCATAAGGAATCAGATTATGCAGTTTTTACAACCGGTTCTCGCCTCCGCCGCGCAGGACGCGGGCAGCTCGCAGGGCTTCTGGGACGAGCTGTGGGCAAGCTTTGAAAAGACCTTTATCTATCAGGACCGCTGGAAGTTTTTCCTCGACGGCTTGCTTGCCACCCTGCGCATCGCGCTGTTTGCCGCGCTGCTGGGCGTGCTGCTGGGCTTTCTGGTCGCCGCGATCCGTTCCACCTACGACATGCGCGCGGGCAGCAAGCGCCGCAGCTTCGGCGGCGTGGTCATCAAGATCCTCAACGTCCTGTGCAACATCTACATCACGGTCATCCGCGGCACCCCTGCGGTGATCCAGGTGATGATCATGTATTTCATCATCTTTGCCAACTCGCGCAACAAGGAATTTGCCGCCGTGCTGTCGTTCGGCATCAACTCCGGCGCCTATGTCGCCGAGATCGTCCGCTCGGGCATCATGTCCATCGACAAGGGACAGTTCGAGGCGAGCCGTTCGCTGGGCTTCGACTACAAGAGCACCATGTATCATATCATCCTGCCGCAGGCGTTCAAGAACATCCTTCCCGCGCTGGGCAACGAGTTCATCGTGCTGATCAAGGAGACCTCCGTGGCGGCTTATGTCGGCATTTCCGAGCTGACCTATGTGGGCAACCTGATCCGCTCGCGCACCTATGAGGCATTCTTCCCGCTGATCGCGGTGGCGCTGATCTATCTGGCGATCGTGCTGCTGCTCTCGTTCCTGCTGAAAAAGCTTGAAAGGAGGCTGCGTAACAGTGATCACTAACGGCGACGTTTTGATTAAGGTCGACGGGCTGCGCAAGTCCTTCGGCGACCTGCACGTGTTAAAGGGCATCAACGCCGAGATCAAGAAGGGCGACGTGATGGTCGTCATCGGCGCGTCCGGCTCGGGCAAGTCCACCTTTCTGTCGGGCAAGTCCACCTTTCTGAGCTGTCTGAACCTCCTCGAGGAGCCGACGGGCGGCACCATCACCTTTGAGGGCGTGGACATTACCGACCGCTCGGTGAACATCAACAAGCACCGCCAGAAGATGGGCATGGTGTTCCAGCAGTTCAACCTGTTCCCGCACAAGACCGTGCTCAAGAACATGACCCTCGGTCCCATCAAGCTGCTCAAGCAGAGCAAAAAAGAGGCGGAGGCAAACGCCATGCGCCTGCTGGAGCGCGTCGGGCTGGCGGACAAGGCGAACGCCTATCCCTCACAGCTTTCGGGCGGACAGAAGCAGCGCGTCGCGATCGTGCGCGCGCTCGCGATGAATCCCGACGTCATGCTCTTTGACGAGCCGACCTCGGCGCTCGACCCCGAGATGGTCGGCGAGGTGCTCGAGGTCATGAAGCAGCTCGCGCGCGAGGGCATGACCATGGTTGTTGTCACCCACGAGATGGGCTTTGCCCGCGAGGTCGGCACCGACATCGTCTTTGTCGACGAGGGCGTGATCGTAGAGCAGGGCGCGCCCGCCGAATTTTTCACCAATCCCAAAAACCCACGCTTAAAGGACTTTTTGTCAAAGGTATTATAATCATCCAAGGGACGTTCTGTTGCCGATGCAACGGAGCGCCCTTTTTTATTTAACAGGAAATCGCCGGACCCCGCCGTCGAATACGGTCATTTTTTATTTGTGAAGTTCAGATAGGCGGGAGAGAGCGCCCACCGGCGCTTTTTTACGGGTCGGGGAGACATTTCGAAAGCAAAAATGTTCTTTACATTATTCCCAATATATAGTATAATAATATGTAACTATGAATAATGAGGTGTTTTGTATGCAACCCAAATATAAGAGAATCCTTTTGAAGCTTTCGGGCGAGTCACTCGCGGGCGAAAATAAGCACGGGATCGACTTTGACACCGTATTGAAAATATGCGAGCCCATCAAAAAATGCGTCGATGCCGGCGTGCAGGTCGGCATCGTAGTCGGCGGCGGCAACTTCTGGCGCGGCAGAAGCTCGGGCGAGATGGACAGGACCCGCGCCGATCATATGGGCATGCTCGCCACTACCATCAATGCGCTGGGCGTGTGTGACGCGCTGGAGCAGCTGGGCGTTGACGTCCGCGTGCAGACGGCGATCTCCATGCGTCAGGTCGCCGAGCCCTACATCCGCAACAAGGCGGTCAGCCATCTCGACAAGGGCAGGGTCGTCATCTTCGGCTGCGGCACGGGCAATCCCTTCTTCAGCACCGACACCGCGGCAGCGCTGCGCGCGGTCGAGATCGAGGCGGACATCATCATGAAGGCGACCATGGTCGACGGCGTCTATGACAGCGACCCCAAAAAGAACCCCGACGCCAAGAAGTTCGACTGCATTTCCTTCCAGGAGGTGCTCAGCCGCGATTTGGCAGTCATGGACAGCACTGCGTCCGCGCTGTGCAAGGACAACGACCTGCCGATTCTGGTGTTCAGCATCGAGGAACCCGAAAACATCTACCGTGCGGTCTGCGGCGAGAACATCGGCACCGTCGTCACCAACGGCTGACCGCGCAAACGAGACACTCATATCCCGCCGTTGCAGCGGAATTATCTATTTAGGAGGCGTGATTAACATGCAAGAACAGTTAAAAAAGGCAGAAGAAAGAATGGGCAGAAGATATGACCACATGTGTCGCGATTTTGCCGAAATCAGAGCGGGCAGAGCAAACCCCGCCGTTCTCGACAAGGTCAAGGTCGACTACTACGGCACCCCGACGCCCGTCAACCAGCTTGCGGCGGTGTCTGTCACCGAGGCGCGCACCCTTGTGATCCAGCCGTGGGACACCTCGCTGCTCCGCCAGATCGAGAAGGCGATCCAGAAGTCCGATATCGGCATCAACCCCAACAACGACGGCAAGGTCATCCGCCTGATTTTCCCGCCTCTCACCGAGGAGAGACGTAAGCTCATCGTCAAGGACGTGCAGAAGATCGCCGAGGATACCAAGGTGCAGATCCGCAACGTCAGACGCGAGGCGATCGAAAAGCTCAAGGCGATGAAGAAAAAGAGCGAGATCACCGAGGACGACCTGAAAAACGCCGAGAAGAAAATGCAGAAGCTGACCGACAACTTCACCAAGAAGGTCGACGAAACCTCCGCTGCCAAGCAAAAAGAGCTTTTGGAGCTGTAAAATGGCATTTTTCGGTAAGAATAAAAAGGGAGAGCCCGGCGCTGCCCCGCTGTCCGGGGAGATCATCCTGCCGCGCCATGTCGGCATCATCATGGACGGCAACGGCAGATGGGCAAAAAAGCGCGGCCTGCCCCGCAAGGCAGGTCACCGCGAGGGCGCGCAGACCTTCCGCACCATCACGCGCTACTGCTCGGAGCTGGGCATCGAGTACCTGACGGTCTATGCGTTCTCCACCGAAAACTGGAAGCGCCCCGCCGACGAGGTGGGCGCGCTGATGGGGCTGTTCAAGTCCTATTTGAAGGAAGCGCTGGAGGACTTTAAGGACGACGATATCGTGGTGCGCTTCATCGGCGACAAGGCGGGCTTTTCGCCCGAGCTGCAGGAGCTGATGCGCGAAAACGAGGAAAGCTCCCGGCATCGCGACGGCATGGTGCTCAATATTGCCATGAACTACGGCAGCCGCGACGAGATCGTGCGCGCCGTAAAGCGGATCTGCGCACAGGTGCAGGACGGCAGGCTGACCGACGCCGACGTCACCGAGCAGCTGATTTCCGACAACCTCTATACCGCGGGTCAGCCCGACCCCGATCTGATTATCCGACCGAGCGGTGAATACCGCATTTCCAATTTCATGCTCTGGCAGTCGGCGTATACCGAATTTGTCATCATGAACAAGTTGTGGCCGGACTTTACCAAGGATGACCTCAACGAGGCGCTGCGGATCTATGCGCAGCGCAACCGCCGCTACGGCGGCGTTTGATGAGAGAAGAAGCAAGAAAGGCGATGAACATATTATGAAGTCATTAGGACCGCGTTTACTGACAGCGGTGATCGGCATTCCCGCCGTGTTGATTGTGATTATTTTTTCCGAGCTGTGGCACCCGCTGGTAGGGATCGTCGCGGGACTCGCCTCCGTCATCATGGTCGGAGAGTTCCTGTATGCCAAAAAGCTGCTGACCTTTATCCCGCTGACCATCGTGTGTATGCTGTTTGCGCTGCTGATGCCGATCATGGTATCGGAGGGCGTGCTGGCATACCTGCTGTCATTCCTGTTTTTGATTTTGGGCTTTGTGGTCAGTCTGGTCTATCATAAGCGGCTCACGTTTTCCAACCTCGCGTACGCTATGTTCGGCACCATGGTCATCACCTTCGGCATGAGCGCCATCCCGCTCGCCTGCATCGCCAACGGCTACAGCGTCAGCTTCTTCTTTGTGCTGATCGTCCTTCTGCCCTGGATGGCGGACGGCGGCGGCTACTTCATCGGCGGCTACTGCGGCAAGCGCAAGCTTTGCCCGAACATCAGCCCCGCCAAGACTGTAGAGGGCGCCCTCGGCGGCGCGGTGTTCTGCGTGGCGTCAGCGCTGCTGATGGGCTTGATCTTCCAGTTCATCGTGTTCAGCGGCGACAACGCGATCCGCGTCAACTTTGCGTCGCTGGTCGTGCTGGCAATCTTGGATTCGATCCTGTCCATTATCGGAGACATCAGCTTCTCTTTGATCAAACGTTATCTGAAAATCAAGGATTACGGCACCATTTTCCCGGGACACGGCGGCATGCTCGACCGCTGCGACAGCGTCATCTTCACTGCGCCGCTGGTGGTCATTCTGGGACAATTCATGCCCTTCCTGCAAATCATGGTGTAACACATGAAACAGAATATTGCGATCCTCGGCTCGACAGGCTCCATCGGCACCCAGTCGCTGGAGGTTGTCGACAAGCTGGGGCTACAGGTTTCGGCGCTGACAGCGGCGAACAATATCGCGCTGCTTGAACAGCAGGCGCGCAAATACAAGCCCGCGCTCGCGGTGGTTTTCCGCGAGGATAAGGCGAGGGAGCTGAAGATCGCCCTCGCCGACACCTCTGTCCGCGTACTCAGCGGCATGGAGGGCTTGATCGAAGCGGCGACCCTGCCGCAGGCGGAGCTGGTGCTCAACGCCGTCGTGGGCATGGTGGGCTTGCAGCCGACCATCGCCGCGGCGAACGCCAAAAAGGATATCGCCCTTGCCAACAAGGAAACGCTGGTGGCGGGCGGCGATCTGGTGACAGATGCGGTGCGGGACAACGGCGTACGGCTGCTGCCCGTGGACAGCGAGCACTCGGCGATCTTCCAATGCCTCCAGGGCATGCCCGACAAGCGGGTGCTCAAAAAGCTGATCCTCACCGCCTCGGGCGGTCCTTTCTTTGGCAAAACCGTCGACGAGCTGCGCGACGTGACGGTCGAGCAGGCGCTCAACCATCCCAATTGGAGCATGGGCGCCAAGATCACCATCGATTCCGCCAGCATGATGAACAAGGGCTTGGAGATCATCGAGGCGGGCAGACTCTTCGACGTCGGCGGAGACGACATCGATGTGGTCGTGCACCGCGAGAGCATCATCCATTCGCTGGTGGAGTTCACCGACCATTCGGTGCTGGCGCAGCTCGGCGTGCCCGATATGCGCATCCCCATCCAGTACGCCATCACCTATCCCATGCGCTGTGAAAGCCCCGTCGCAGAGCTTGACCTCGCGCAGATCGGCAGGCTCAGCTTCTTTGAGCCGGATTATGACACCTTCCTGTGTCTGCGCGCCTGCAAGAAGGCGTTTTCGATGGGCGGCGCCGCGACGGCGATCGCCAACGGCGCCAACGAGGAGGCGAACGCGCTGTTCCGTCAGGGCAAGATCAAATTCCTCGACATCGGCGAGCTGGTGATGGGTGCGGTGGACAGCATTCCCAACTTTGCCCCGGCGTGCGTGCAGGACGTTCTAAACGCCGACGCACAGGCGCGGGCGTATGTATTGAGCCGCCTGAACGGGTAGGACATCAGGCTCTTTTGCGGAATAATCACAGGAGTTGACATTTATTTGCAAATCTTAATCAATATCGCGCTGGTCGTCATCGGCGTGCTTTTATTCATCTTCATCATCTTTGCGCACGAGCTCGGTCACTTTCTCACCGCGAAAAAGTCGGGTGTGCAGGTCAACGAGTTCGCGCTGGGCATGGGTCCCAAGCTGTTCAGCTTCCAAAAGGGCGAAACGAAGTATTCCCTGCGCCTGTTCCCGATCGGCGGCTACTGCGCCATGGAGGGCGAGGACGAGTCGAGCGACAATCCGCGCGCCTTTACCAACGCCAAGGTCTGGAAGCGCATGATCATCATTGTCGCGGGCGCGACGATGAACATCATCGTCGGCTTTCTGCTGATGTTCGTCGTCACCGTCAGCCAGACGGGCTATGCGGGCACCACCGTCACGCAGTTTGCGCCCTACGCCTACACCGCCAACGCGGGGCTGGAGGTCGGAGACCGCATCACCTCCGTCGGCGGCTATTCCGTCGCGAATTCGCGCGATCTGCTGCTGGGTATCCAGCTGCTGCCGTGCGAGGAGGTCGACCCGCAGTCGCTGACCGTGTATAAGCAGGACTGCTGCACCGAGGGGCTGCGTTATCTCTACACCATGCGCGACGAGCTCAAGCTGATCGACGACGACACCGCCAACGCGCTCTACCGCGATGTGCTGGCTCCTGCGGCACAGAGCATCAACAAGGCGCAGACCAAGGACGAGGCATACACCCTGCTTTGCCGCGCGGTCGACGGCTATTACACCGCCGCGCAGGCAGAAAAGCCCAAGGACTTCTCCTACCCCACGATCGAAGCCCGCGACAAGCGGCTGCGCTATGTGGGCGACGTTTCGGTCATCAGAAACGGAGAAAAAACCGAGCTGCCGGACGTGCAGTTCTATACCTATAAAAAGAGCGAGGATCAGACGGCGGTCGGCATCGACTTCTATCTGGATCCCAAGGACAAAAACTTCTTCACCGTCATGGAGGAGACCTTCACCGGCACCGTCAGTCTTGCCAAGAGCGTGTGGAAATCCTTTGAAATGCTGGTGCAGGGACGGTTCCACCTGTCGGATATGTCGGGTCCCGTCGGCATCACCAAGGCGGTGAGCGACGCGGCGGCTGTCGGACTGGAGACGGGCTTCGGCGACGCGGTGCTCAACATCGTGTTCATCATGGCGCTGATCTCGGTCAACCTCGGCATCGTCAACATGTTCCCGTTCCCGGCGCTCGACGGCGGACGCTTTGTGTTCCTGCTGATCGAGGCGATCATCCGGCGCCCGCTGCCGCGCAAGCTGGAATATATCGTCAACGGCATCGGTCTGGCGCTGCTGCTGGTGCTGCTGGTCGTGATCACGGGCAACGACATCTTCAAGCTGGTGACGGGCACCTTCCCGTCGATGCAATAAGTGGGAGAGAGTGAGTATGAGCAGTAAGATACAGGTAAAAGCAGGCAATATCCTCATCGGCGGCGGCGCGCCCGTATCGGTGCAGTCGATGCTCAACGTGCCGTCGACGGATATCGCGGGCAGCGTGGCGCAGGCAAAGCGGCTGGAGGAGGCGGGATGTCAGATCATCCGCGCCGCCGTCCCCGACACGGACGCCGTGCGGCTGATTCCCGCGCTCAAGGAAGCGGTGGGCGTGCCCATCGTCGCCGACATCCATTTCAACTACAAGCTCGCGCTCGAGGCATGCGCCGCGGGCGTGGATAAAATACGCATCAACCCGGGCAACATCGGCTCGGACGACAGGGTCAAGGCAGTCGCCGACGCCTGCCGTTCGCGCGGGATCCCGATCCGCATCGGCGTGAATTCCGGCTCGCTGGAAAAGGAGATCCTCGCCAAATACGGCCATCCCACGGCGCAGGCGCTGTGTGACAGCGCGCTCTATCACGCGTCGCTGCTCGAAAAATTTGACTTTACCGACATCGTGCTCTCGATGAAAAGCTCCAATGTCGCCGCCATGGTGCAGGCGTACGAGCTGGCGGCGCAGCGCTGCGACTACCCGCTGCACGTCGGCGTGACCGAGGCGGGCACCGAGCGCATGGGCGTCATCAAATCCGCCGCCGGCATCGGCGCGCTGCTGCTGCGCGGCATCGGCGACACCATCCGCGTGTCCCTGACCGCCGACCCGGTGCGCGAGGTCTACGCGGCATACGATATCCTCAAAGCCCTCGACCTCAAAAAGGGCGGCGTGCAGTTCGTTTCCTGTCCCACCTGCGGCAGGACGCGCATCGATCTGGTCAAGATCGCCAATGAGGTGGAGGAGCGCCTGCGCGGCTGTCAGAAGGACATCAAGGTCGCGGTCATGGGCTGCGTGGTCAACGGACCGGGCGAGGCGCGCGAGGCGGATATCGGCATCGCGGGCGGAGAAGGCTGCGGTCTGGTATTCAAAAAGGGCGAGATCATCGCCAAGGTCGACGAGGATAAGCTCGTCGACGCGTTAATGGAAGAGATTGAAAAGCTATAATCATCGGGTTTGAAAAGATAGGAAACTGAATGAATACACTGGAAGAACTGTTCGGCTCCTTCGCGGAGAGCGCGGGGATCCCTGCGTCCGTTGCGGCGGGAGTCGTCACCAAAGCGAAAATCATCAACGAGGTGCGCAGCATCACCCTATGGGTGGATTTTCCGTCGCTGATCCCGCGCGAGCAGCTGTTCGGCGCCGAGAAGGCGTACGCAAAAATGCTCGACGCGGCGGTCTGCATCAAGCCGCATTTCGGCGCGGCGCTGTTCACCGTCGATTATTTTCCGCATCTATATACGGCGATCAAGCGCGAGACGCCCAGCATCAACGGCACCCTGAACAATGCCGAGGTGCGGCTGGATGACGGCGTTTTGACCATCTGTCTCAACAACGGCGGCAAGGCGCTGCTGGACGCGAAGCATTTTGATGAGACGCTGCAAAAACGGATCGTCGAAGAATTTGACATTCCTCTCAAAATCAAATATACAGGCATCTGCGAGGTCGACGCCAAGAGCGACGAGTACCGGCAGGTCATCCAAAGCGCCGACAAGCAGATCAAGCGCGAGCAGCTGCAAAAGGCGGCGGATTTCTTCCGCGAAGAGGAGGAGATCGCCGACAGCATCCGCGAGCGTCAGGAGCAGGAAGCCCTGACCGAGATCGAGCTGCGCGAGGGCAGCTTCATCACCCCGCAGATCCTGCGCTCCTCGGTGCGCCCGCTCTACGGCAGGAGCATCCGCGGCAAAATGCTGCCGATCAAGAACCTCAGCGACGGCACCAAGGGCGCGGTCGTCTGGGGCGACGTGATCGAAACCGAGAAACGCATCACCAAGAACAACAAAAACGCGATCATCACGATCGACGTGACCGACTACACCGGCTCCGTCACCGTCAAGCTGTTCTGCGGCGTCAAGGAAGCCGCGGCGCTCGACGGCTTGAAGGCGGGCAAGACCATCGTGGTCATGGGCAACGTCGAGTACGACGAGTTCCTCAAGGAGGTCGTGCTCTCGGCGTTCTCCATCGGCACCGCCGAGAAGCTCAAGGTGGTCGACCGCGCAGAGAAGAAGCGTGTCGAACTGCACCTGCACACCAACATGTCGCAGATGGACGCCCTCACCCCGGCGGGCGCTTTGGTACAGCGCGCTTACGACTGGGGCCATAAGGCGATCGCCATCACCGACCACGGCGTGGCGCAGGCGTTCCCCGACGCGATGAAGGCGGCGGAGACCATCAGCTACAAGCTGGGCGGCGAGATCAAGGTCATTTACGGCATCGAGGCGTACTTCATGGACGACCTCGTCGAGTCCGTCGCGGGCGAACAGGATGAACCGCTCGACGGCACCTTCGTCTGCTTTGACATCGAGACGACGGGACTGTCGCCCCTGCGCGACAAGATCACCGAGATCGGCGCGGTCAAGGTGCGCGGCGGCGAGATCGTCGACACCTTCTCCACCTTTGCCGACCCCGCGATGCCCATTCCCGCGAAGATCACGCAGCTGACGGGCATCACCGACGAGATGGTCAAGGGCGCGCCGTCGCAGCGGGAGGCGGTCTCCGCTTTTCTGGAATTTGCGGGCGACAGCATTCTGGTCGCGCACAACGCGCCGTTTGATACCTCGTTTATCCGCCGCGCGTGCGAGAACATGCACGCCGACTACCCCTATACCTCCATCGATACCGTCGCCATCGCGCGCGCCATCCTGCCCGACATCAAAAACGTCAAGCTGGACACCGTGGCAGCCTACCTGCGTTTGGGCGACTTCAACCATCACCGCGCCACCGACGACGCGACGATTTTGGCAAAGATCTTCCTTTCGCTGTGCAGCCGTCTCGGCGACGACTACGGCATCTTTCGCGTCAGGGACATCAACACCAAGATCGCGGGCGGCGACTTCAAAAAGCTGCCCACCTACCACCAGATCATCCTCGCGAAGAATCAGACGGGACTTAAAAATCTCTACAAGCTGATTTCCAAGAGCCACCTCGAGACCTTCTACAAAAAGCCGCGCATCGCCAAAAGCGACCTTGTCGCGCACCGCGAGGGCTTGATCATCGGCTCCGCCTGCTGCGAGGGTCAGCTTTACAAGAGCATCCTCAAGGGCGCGCCGTGGGGCGAGCTGAAGCAGATCGCCTCGTTCTACGATTATCTGGAGATCCAGCCCTCGGGCAACAACGAATTCCTCCTGCGCAACGGCACCTTCAAGACGCTCGACGAGCTGCGTGAGATCGACCGCACCATCATCCGCTTGGGCAAGGAGCTGGGCAAGCCCGTCTGCGCCACCTGCGACGTGCATTTTATGGACCCCTCCGACAGCGAGTACCGCAAAATTTTGCAGGCGGCACAGAAATTCAAGGACGCCGATCAGCAGGCGCCGCTGTATTTCCGCACCACCGCCGAAATGCTCAAGGAATTTGAGTGGCTGGGCAAGGAGAAGGCGTATGAGGTGGTCGTGACGAACACCAACAAGATCGCCGACATGTGCGAGAATATCCGCCCCATCCCCAAGGGCACCTTCCCACCGTTCATCGAGGGCGCGCAGGAGCAGTTGATCTCCATCACATGGGAGCGCGCCAAGAAAAAATACGGCGACCCCCTGCCCGAGATCGTCAAGGCGCGGCTCGACAAGGAGCTCAACTCCATCACCACCTACGGCTTCTCGGTGCTCTATATGACCGCGCAGAAGCTCGTCGCCGACAGCGAGGCGCACGGCTATCTCGTCGGCTCCCGAGGCTCGGTCGGCTCGTCCTTTGTGGCGACGATGTCGGGTATCTCCGAGGTCAACCCCCTCTGCCCGCACTATATCTGCCCGAAGTGCAAGCACAGCGAGTTCATCACCGACGGAAGCTATGGCTCGGGCTTTGACCTGCCGCCCAAGGACTGCCCCGAATGCGGCACCCACATGGATCAGGACGGACACGAGATCCCCTTCGAGACCTTTCTCGGCTTCAAGGGCGACAAGGTGCCCGATATCGATTTGAATTTCAGCGGCGAGTACCAATCCAAATCCCACCGCTATACCGAGCAGCTGTTCGGTAAAAACAACGTTTTTAAGGCGGGCACCATCTCGACGGTCGCCGAAAAGACCGCCATCGGTTTCGCCAAAAAATATCTGGAGGAGCGCGCGCTCCCGTCCAATAAGGCGGAGATCAAGCGCCTTGCCAAGGGCTGCACCGGCGTCAAGCGCACCACGGGTCAGCACCCGGGCGGCATGGTCGTCGTCCCGCGCACCAACGAGGTCTATGACTTCTGTCCCGTGCAGCACCCCGCCAACGATATGAAGTCGGACAATATCACCACCCACTTCGACTTCCACTCCATCCACGACACCATCACCAAGCTCGACGAGCTCGGACACGATGTGCCGACCATCTATCACTATCTCGAGGAATTCACGGGCATCCCCGTGATGAACGTCTCCATGAGCGACCCCGACGTGATGTCGCTGTTCACCTCCACCAAGGCGCTGGGCGTCAAGCCCGAGGACATCGACTCCCAGACGGGCACCTTCTCGATTCCCGAGTGCGGCACCTCCTTTGTGCGCGGCATGCTGATGGAGGCAAAGCCCAAGACCTTCACCGACCTGTTGCAGATCTCGGGTCTGTCGCACGGCACCGACGTGTGGCTGGGCAACGCGCAGGAGCTGATCCACAACGGCACCTGCACCATCTCCGAGGTCATCGGTACCCGTGACTCGATCATGACCTACCTCATGCACAAGGGCTTGGAGGACTCCATGGCGTTCAAGATCATGGAGATCGTCCGAAAGGGCAACGCCACCAAGCTGCTGACCGAGGAGCACTTCAAAGCCATGCGCGAGCATGATGTGCCCGAGTGGTACATCGACTCCTGCATGAAGATCAAGTACATGTTCCCCAAGGCGCACGCCGCCGCCTATATGATCGCCGCGCTGCGGCTGGGCTGGTATAAGGTGCACCGACCGGTGGAATATTACGCCGCCTACTTCACGGTGCGCAGCGAGAACCTCGACGGCGCGCTGCTGATGCAGGGACACAGCGCCGTGCGCACGCGCATGAATCAGATCAAGCAGATGCAGGCGGCGCACGAATCGACCGACAAGGACGATAAGGATTATGCCACCCTGCAAATCGTCAACGAGATGATGGCTCGCGGCGTATCCGTCCTGCCCGTCGATATCTATCGTTCCGAGGCAAAGACCTTTATTGTCGAGGACGGCAAGATTCGCCTGCCGTTCTCCTCGCTGGCGGGCGTCGGCGACGCCGCGGCGGAATCGCTTGCCGCCGAGGGCAAAAAAACAAGCGAGTACCTCTCCATCGAGGACATCCAAATCAAGACAAAAGTGACAAAGGCTGTCATCGAGACGCTGCAAAGCGTCGGCGTGCTGGCGGGCATTCCCGAAAGCTCCCAGATGTCTTTGTTCTAAGGAGTGATCGCATTGAAAAAAAACCGTTTCCCCATGCGAAAGATCCTGCTGGCAATCACCTTTACGGTATTTTTGATTTTCTTTTTCATTAATATCGAAAAGTTCTGGGGCATGCTCAGGGGATTCTTGACCATCCTGACGCCGTTTTTCATCGGCTTTCTGATCGCCTATATATTGAATTTTCCCTTCAAGTTCCTCTACGGGACGGCGTTCGGAAAGATGGGGGCGAAGCGCCCGCTTCTCAAAAAGCTGCGGCTTCCGCTGGCGCTTTTGATCACCTACGCGGGCACCTTTGCGATCTTTGCGGCGTTGATCATGGTTTTGATCCCGCAGATCATCAACAACCTGTCCGCGCTGCTCAAGGATTTTCCGACCTACTACGATTCGATCCAGAAGTTCGTGACCGAGCTGACGACGAGCATCGCCAAGCTGAACCTGCCGTTTGCGAACAGCGTCTCCGTCGACGACATCGTCAAGGGCGTCACCAACTTTTTCACGGGCAGCCAGGACATCACCAAGGGCGTGCTCAATTGGCTGCAGGGCTTTTTGTCCAACGCGGCGACGGGTCTGTACAACTTCCTGATGGGCATCGTCATCTCCATCTACTTTTTGATCTACAAGGAACAGCTCTGCATGTCGGTCAAGCGGCTGGCGGTGGCGTTCATCCCGATCAAGTTTCTGCCCAAGCTCTATGAGATCGTCGACATCACCGATACCAAATGCGGTCGTTTTCTCGTCGGCGACATCTTGGATTCCGCCGTCATCGGCGTGATCTTCTTCGTCGTGCTGTCGATCTTCGGCTTCCCTTATGCCTCGCTGATCGCGGTGCTCTGCGGCGTATCGAACATCATCCCGTTCTTCGGACCCTTCATCGGCGCGGTCCCGAGCGCGTTCATTCTGCTGCTGATCGACCCGTGGCTGGCGTTCTGGTTCGTCATCATCGCCTTTGTGATACAGCAGATCGACGGCAACATCCTCAAGCCGAAGATCATCGGCAACCAGGTGGGACTTTCCAGCTTCTGGGTTTTGTTCAGCGTCATCGTCGGCGGTGCGCTGTTCGGCGTGCCGGGCTTCATCCTCGGCACGCCGATCTATGCGGTGCTCTATTCGCTGATTGCCAAGCGCGCGCGCAACAGCATCGACGACAAGGGCAAGATCGCGCAGGAGGCGCTCGACTTCCGCGTGCTCAACTACACCGAGATCGCCGAGGAGCAGCGCAAGCTCCGCGCCGAAAAGGAGCACGAGCAAAAGCGCAAGCTGCAAAAGCTGCTGCACATCGGCTTTGACGACGAGGACGATGACGAGGAAGAGGAAGAAGAGCAGGAGATGCAGAACGAAAAGGAAGAAAATTTCAGCGAAAAGGTTGAAAAGAACAATAAATAATAGAAGCACCGCACAACTCTCCCATTTTTTGAGGGTTGTGCGGTGTGCCTTGACAAAATGATTTTATTGTGGTAATATGTTAGCACGTTAGCATACTAAAGCGTATAGAGAGGGACATATGAAAAGATATCTGAAAATCACCCCCGAGGGTACCAAGGACTTTCTCTTTGCCGAGTGCGCCGCCATGGACGACGTCTGCGGCAGGATCGAAAAGGTCTTTGCGGGCAGGGGCTTTAAGCGGGTCATCACCCCGGGGATCGAGTTTTACGACGTGTTCTCGCTGCCGTGCAGCGGCATCGCGCAGGAGGACATGTTCAAGACGACCGACAACAAGGGCAGACTGATGGTGGTGCGTCCCGATTCCACCCTGCCGATCGCGCGCATGGTGTCCACCCGCCTGCAAAACAACCTCATGCCGGTGCGCCTTTACTACAAGCAGGCGGTCTACCGCAACAATCCCACCCTGACGGGCAGGCGCAACGAGCTGATGCAGATGGGCGTCGAGCTGCTCGGGGTCAAGGGGCTGCGCGCGGATCTGGAGGTCATCACCACGGCGGTGGAGGCACTGACGGCGGTGGCGGGCGACTTCCGCATCGAGCTGGGACACGCGGAGGTATTTGACGCGCTGTCCGACGGGCTCGACATCAGCGAAAATGAAAAGGAAAAAATCAGGCTGACCATCGAGGGCAAAAATTACTCCGCCCTCAACAACCTGCTCGACAAGCTGGAGCCGTGCCGCGCGGTCTCCGCGATCAAGAGCCTGCCGTCGCTGTTCGGCGGGGAAGAGGTATTTGAGCGGGCGCGCGCCATCTGCGCAGGCACGAAGGCGTCCGACGCGCTCGACTATTTGCATAAGATCTACACCAGCCTGCTCGCGCTCGGGCTGGGCGACAAGCTGATCATCGACCTCGGCTTGGTGCAGCGCAACGATTACTACACGGGCATGGTCTTTACGGGCTACATCGACGGCATCGGCGACGCGGTGCTCTCGGGCGGCAGATACGACGACCTGCTCAGCGAATTCGACATGCCGATGGGCGCCGCGGGCTTTGCGATCGACACCGACGCGGTGACGCTGAAAACGCTCAGCGACGCCAAGGTCAGCTACGCGGACAACCCCGCCGTGCTGGTCTATGCCGAGGACGGACAGGAGCTGCGCGCGATCGAGCTGGTCGCCGAGCTGAACCGCGCGGGCAGAAAGGCGCAGTTCAGTGTCCTGCCCACATGGGAGGAAACCGAGGCGTTTGCCCGTCAGCGCGGCATCGCGCAAGTCATTACGGTGGGAGAAGAAGACTGACGATATGAAACCATTACGAATCGCCCTGACGAAGGGCAGACTGGAAAAAACGACCATCGAGCTGCTGGAGACCATCGGCTACAACTGCGACGAGGTGCGCAACAAGGGCAGGCGGCTGATCCTGCCCGTCGGCGACAACGACTTTGAGGTCGTGCTCGCCAAGGCGGCGGACGTGATCACCTATGTGGAGCACGGCGTCTGCGACCTCGGCGTGGTGGGAAAGGACACGATCCTCGAACACGGCAGCTCGTTCTATGAGCTGCTCGACCTCGGCTTCGGCAAGTGCCGCTTTGCCCTCGCCACCAAATCGGGCAGCGACTTCTACAGCGGCTACAACACCAAGACCATCGCCACCAAATACCCCAATGTGACCCGCGCGTTTTTTGACGACAAGAACATGGACGTGCGCATCATCAAAATCGA
Source organism: uncultured Ruminococcus sp. (assembly GCA_902784855.1). Classification (GTDB taxonomy): domain Bacteria; phylum Bacillota; class Clostridia; order Oscillospirales; family Acutalibacteraceae; genus Ruminococcoides. Next base: position 25,678 of record CACZWQ010000007.1, read on the forward strand.
AGGCAGCGTCGAGCTGGCGCCCCTGGTGGGGCTTGCCGACGGCATTGTCGATATCGTGGAGACAGGCTCCACCCTGAAGGCGAACGGCTTGGAGGTCATCGAGTGGGTGACCGATATCTCGGCAAGGCTGATCGCGAACACCGCGAGCCTGAAGCTGAGAAAGCGGGAAATCGAAGCATTACAGAAGAAACTGGAGGAAGTGACAAGATGATAACGACAGTGATTGCCGACGGCAAAAAGGAATATGAGTTCATCGAATTTTTGAAGCAGCGGGCGCAGAGCTCCGACAAGAACGTGATCCCCGTCGTCTCCGAGATCCTTGAAAACGTGCGCACGGGCGGCGACGCGGCGGTGCGCGATTACACGATCAAATTTGACGGCAAGGCACCCGCGCATGCGGAGATCTCTGCCGACGAGATAGACGCCCTGATCGCCTCCTGCGACCCGGACTACTTAGAGACCGTCAAAAAGGCGGCGGCGAACATCGCCGACTTCCATCAGCGTCAGGTGCAGCAGAGCTGGCTGACGACCAAGCCCAACGGCGTGATGATGGGACAGCGCGTGCGCGGACTGGGCCGCGTGGGCATCTATGTGCCCGGCGGCACCGCGGCATATCCCTCCTCCGTGCTCATGAACGCGATCCCCGCCAAGATCGCGGGCGTGCAGGAGATCATCATGTGCACCCCGCCCCGGAAGGACGGCACGCCCAACCCGAATATCATCGCCGCGGCAAAGATCGCGGGCGTCGACCGCATCTTCCTGATGGGCGGCGCACAGGCGGTGGCGGCGCTCGCCTACGGCACCGAGACCGTCCCCAAGGTAGACAAGATCGTCGGACCCGGCAACATCTTCGTCGCGACCGCGAAAAAGCTGCTCTACGGCACGGTGGACATCGACATGATCGCGGGTCCCAGCGAGATATTAATCGTCGCCGATCATACCGCCGACCCGAGGTTCCTCGCCGCCGACATGATGAGCCAGGCGGAGCATGACAGGCTCGCGTCCGCGATCCTGCTGACCGATTCCGCTTCTCTCGCCGAGCAGACCAAGGCGGAGCTGACCCGCCAGATGGCGACCCTCGAGCGCAAAGAGATCATCGCATCCTCCCTCGACAACTTCGGCGCGATCATCGTGTGCAGCGACATTTCGCAGGTGATCGACTTCGCCAACGAGCTTTCTCCCGAGCATTTGGAGGTCTGCTGCGCCGATCCGATGGAATATGTGGGCAAGCTCGACAACGCCGGCTCGGTGTTCCTCGGCAACTACAGCCCCGAGCCGCTCGGCGACTACTTCGCGGGTCCCAACCATGTGCTGCCCACCGGCGGCACGGCGCGCTTCTTCTCGCCGCTGTCCGTCGACAGCTTCATCAAGAAGTCGAGCTTCATTTATTATACCGAGGACGCGCTGCGCGCCGACGCGCAGGACGTCGTCCGCTTTGCCGAGACCGAAGGGCTGACCGCCCACGCCAATTCCATCAAGGTCCGGTTTTCCTGAGCGATTCAAAACGCCTGACGTTACAAGGAGGGTATGAAAATGTATCAGTTGAATGATAAAATCAAAAATCTGGTGCCCTATGAGCCGATCAGCGGCACCTATGATATCCGTCTGGACGCCAACGAGTGCCCGGACAACCTGCCCGAGGAGATCCGCGCGCAGTTTGCACAGAAGGTGCGGGACATCGCCTTCAACCGCTATCCCGACCCGCTCGCGTCGTCTTTGGTTAATTCCTTTGCGGAATATTACAACATCGACCCCGCGATGGTGACGGCGGGCAACGGCTCGGACGAGCTAATCTTTTTGATCGAGTCCGCCTTCATGCAGAAGGGCGACAAAATGCTCGTCGTCTCGCCCGATTTCTCGATGTACAACTTCTACTCGTCCATCTGCGAGGTATCCTGCCGAAGCTTTCTCAAGGGCAGCAGTCTGGAGATCGACGTCGACGCGCTGATCGAGACGGTCAACCGCGAGAAAATCGACCTCGTCATCTTCTCCAACCCCTGCAACCCGACGGGCAAGGGCATCACCCGAGCCGAGGCGAAGAAGCTGGTCAAAAGCGTCGGGGCGCTGGTCATCCTCGACGAGGCGTACATGGATTTCTGGACGGAGAGCCTGCTCGACGAGGTCGGCGCCTACTCCAACCTGATCATCTTCCGCACCGCGTCCAAGCTGGTCGGCTCCGCGGCGCTGCGTCTCGGCTTCGCGGTGGCGAATCCCACGATCTCGCGCGCGATCAAGGCGGTCAAATCGCCCTACAACGTCAACAGCGTCTCGCAGGCTCTGGGCGAGATCGTCTACCGCCAAAAAGAATATTTGCAAAAAAGACAAAAAATGATTGTCAACAATAAAGAAATGCTGTATAATGGTCTTACGGAGATCGCAGACGCGCAAGATGATATGATCGTCTACAGCAGCGTCGCCAATTTCGTTTTCGTCAAAACCGACCACTCCCGCGCGATCTGGGAGTATCTGAAAAGCCGATCCATCGTCGTGCGCCTGATGGGCGAATACCTGCGCATCACGGCGGGCACGGCGGATGAGGTAGCTTCGGTGCTGCGTGCGCTGGGCGATTATGTGAAGGGGTAGCCTATGAGAACGGCAACAATCGAGAGAAAAACCAAGGAGACAGACATCGCGCTGACGCTTTGTCTGGACGGCGGCGCCGTCGAGATCGACACGGGCGTCGGCTTCTTCGATCATATGCTCAATTCCTTCGCCACGCACGGCGGCTTCGGTCTGAGCGTCCGGGTCAAGGGAGACCTGCATGTCGACGAGCACCACACGGTTGAGGACACGGGCATCGTGCTCGGTCAAGCGTTCATGCAGGCGCTCGGCGACAAGGGCTCCATCGACCGCTTCGGCAGCTTCTATGTGCCGATGGACGAGGCGCTCGCCTTTGCGGCGGTCGACGTCAGCGGCAGACCGTTCCTCGTGTTTGACGCGCAGTTCCCGCAGGCGCGCTGCGGCGGCTATGACTGCGCCATGACGGTGGAATTCATGCGTGCGCTGGCGGTCAATGCAGGCGTGACGCTGCACCTCAAATCGCTCTACGGCGACAACTCGCACCACATCACGGAGGCGCTCTACAAGGCGGCGGCGCATGCGCTGCGGCTGGCGGTGCGCCAAAACGACAGCGGCAAGCCTCTTTCGACAAAGGGAGTGTTATAAATGATCATCTTACCCGCAATCGATATCAAGGACGGCAACTGTGTGCGCCTGCAAAAGGGCGTCTATTCCACGGCGCAGAAGGTCGCGGATTCGCCCTATGAGACCGCCAAGCGCTTTGCGGCGGCGGGCGCCGAGTGGATGCACATGGTCGATCTTGACGGCGCAAAGGACGCCAAGCTGATCAATGCCGATCTGATCGCCGACGTCGCCGAGTCTTCGGGACTCAAGGTCGAGGTGGGCGGCGGCATCCGCAGCATGGAGGCGGTGGAGTATTATCTCAGCCGCGGCATCGACCGCGTCATCCTCGGCTCGGCAGCGGTCAAGAACCCGCAGCTCGTCATCGACGCGGTCAGGCAGTACGGCGAGCGGATCGCCGTCGGCATTGACGCCAAGGACGGCATAGTGCAGGCGGAGGGCTGGCTGGACGACAGCCGGATCCACTACATCGAGCTTGCCAAGCGGATGGAGGACGTCGGTGTTCGGACGATCATCTTCACCGACATCAACCAGGACGGCATGCTCGCGGGACCCAATCTCAAACAGCTCGACGACCTCGTCCACGAGGTGAGCTGCAACATCATCGCGAGCGGCGGCGTGGCGGTGCTCAAGGATATCCTCAATCTCTCCGATCTGGACATCTACGGCGCCATCAGCGGCAAGGCGATCTACAGCGGCACGCTCGATCTCAAACAGGCAATTGAAATGACAAGGAAAATATGACCATGGATCTTGAAAAATATTTTGCAAAATCCGACCTGATTCCCGCCGTCGTGCAGGAAAAATCCACCGGCGAGGTGTTGATGCTCGCCTATATGAACCGTGAAAGCATGCAAAAGACCTTTGAAACGGGCTATACCTGGTTCTGGTCACGCAGCCGTCAGGAGCTTTGGAACAAGGGCGCGACCTCCGGCCATTTGCAGAAGGTCGTCGATATCTACGCCGACTGCGACGACGACACGCTGCTGATCACCGTGGAGCAGACGGGCGCGGCATGCCACACGGGCAACCACTCATGTTTTTTTAAAAAATTGAAATAGGAGGAAATCCACATGGCAGACCAAGAAAAATTAGTTTTGACAAACCTTTACAGGACAATCGAAAACAGACGTGACAACCCCATTGAGAACTCATACACCTGTTATCTTCTTGACAAGGGCATTGACAAGATCCTCAAGAAGGTGGGCGAGGAGTGCGCAGAGACCATTATTGCCGCGAAAAACGGTGATCATGTGGAGACCATCTACGAAATCGCCGACCTGCTCTATCACCTGACCGTGATGATGGTCGATCAGGGCATCCCGCTCGAGGAAGTGCTTTCCGAGATCGCCGACCGCAGCAAAAAGACCCAGAACCTCAAGCCCATCCATCAGGTCGACAAGAATTCATAATTTTCCGAAACGAAAAAAGCAGCCCTATGACCGAATGTCATAGGGCTTGTGTTTAGAAATGATTCTCAGTGGACCGCGGCGGGCACAAAGCGGGAGATCGCGCTTTTCAGCTCGTCATCCGGCTCGCGCTCAAAGAGCAGCTCGATGGGCTTGTTGATATCCAGCGAGAAAACGCCGATCAGCGAGTGCGCGTCTACGGTGTAGTCACCGCTTTTGATCATCATCATAATGTGGGGGAAATGCGCCAAGGTTTCAAAAATGTCGATCAAACCGTTTTTGTTGACTGCGGCAATAGGCAAAGAAAACATGGGGATCACCTCAAATAATGGATAGATTTTAGATTTCATTTAATTTCTGATACTATCTTATCATTTTTTCAGCAAGAATTCAATATCTTAAAAGAATTAAAAGCAAAATCAACATATTCAATAAAAAGGAAGCACAAAGTTATGGATTTTAATATACTTACGCTCGGCTGCAAGGTCAATCAGTACGAATCGCAGGCAATGCGCGAGGAGCTGCTTCGTCACGGCTATGTTTTGTCGCAGGACAAAGAAAAAGCGGACGTCACGATCATCAATACCTGCACGGTCACGTCGGTCAGCGACGCCAAGAACCGCAAGCTGATCCACCGCGTCAGGCGGCAGAACCCCGACGGGATCATCGTGCTGACGGGCTGTATGCCGCAGGCGTTCCCCGAGGAGATGAGCGCCTTTACGGAGTGCGACATCATCCTCGGCAACAAGGAGCGCGGCAGACTGGTGCCGGCGATCGAAGCATACCTCGCCGACCACCGCCCCTTGGTCGAGATCCCCGCCTACGGCAGCGTCGACGCCTACGAAAATCTGACGGTGTCTTCCTTTGACGAACACACCCGCGCCTTCATCAAGATCGAGGACGGCTGCAACCGCTTTTGCTCCTACTGCATCATTCCCTATGCCAGAGGACGCGTGCGCTCCAAGCCGCTCGAAGATCTGCGCCGTGAGATCGAGCAGGTCGCACGGAGCGGCTACCGCGAGGTCGTGCTGGTCGGCATCAATCTGTCGGCATACGGCTTGGGCGAGGAATTTGACCTCGCCGACGCGGTAGAGACCGCCTGCGCCGTCGAGGGGATCGCGCGCGTGCGCCTCGGCTCCATCGAGCCGGAGCAGATGGACGCGCCTTTGATCGCGCGGCTCGCGGCGCAGGAGAAGTTCTGCCCGCAATTCCATCTCTCCCTGCAAAGCGGCTGTGACAAAACGCTGCGCGCGATGAACCGCCACTACGACAGCGCCGCCTACGCACAGATCGTGCGTGATCTGCGCGCCGCCTTTGACAATGCCGCCATGACCACCGACGTCATGGTCGGCTTCGCGGGCGAGACCGAGGAGGATTTTCAGGCTTCGATGGACTTCGTCGAGCAGATCGGTTTTGCCAAGGTGCATGTCTTTCCGTACTCGGTGCGCCGCGGCACCCGCGCCGAGAAGATGCCCGGTCATGTCAGCCCCGCCGAAAAGGAGCGCCGCGCGCGCCTGATGGGCGAGATGGTCGAGCGCCGCCGCCGCGACTTCCTGCGATCGCAGGTCGGGCGCACCGAGGAGGTGCTCTTTGAGCGCCTGCGCCACGGCTGTCTGGAGGGCTACACCAAGAACTATACGCCCGTCCGCGTAGAAGCGGCGGACGCCGGACTCTGCGGCGCCATCCGACCCGTGCAGCTCACGTCCTTCGGAGAAGATTGGTGCGTCGGAAGAGTGGTTACCTAACCACCAACCACTAACCACTTTGACCAACCGCTGCCAGAAAGTGCTGCATTTCCGCCTGCGCCTGCTCTGCGTGGAGCGAGGCGTAGCCGTAGAGCAGGAAGCCCTTCACTTTATTTTTCTTTCTTAGAATATTCAATTCGGTCGCGAGCACGTCATCCTTTCCGAGCCATGTGCCCGCGTCCTCGTCGCTGCCCGCTTTATACCCCGCCAAGCCGACATACAGCCGCACGCTGTCGGCGATGTCCAGCGCCTGCCACTCGTCGAGGGCGGTCTCAAAGCCCATGGCGGGGTTGTCGGGGCTGAAATAGATCTGCGGGCAGATGTAATCGACATAGCCCTGCTTTTCACACCAGCGCACGACGTCGGCGTACAGCACCTCGTTATTTTGCAGGTTGCCCTGCGGCGACACGCCGAACACGACGTTTTCCTTTGCGCGGTGCACGGCGAGGTAGACCTGCGCGAGCAGCAAATTGACATTTTCGCGCCGCCACTGCGCCAAATCCATCGGCTCACCCTCCTTGACCGTCGCGGCATAGGCTTGATACTGCGCGTGATCGAGGTTTTCGATGTCGGTGGGGTAGAAGTAGTCGTCAAACTGGATGCCGTCCACCGCGTAGTTCTCCGCGATCTCCCGCACACCGTCGACGATGAGCTGACGCGCCCGCTCGTTCGACGGGTCGAGGATGATACCGCTCTCGGTCTCGATGCCGAGCGACGGGTCTTTGACATAGGGATTGTTGTCGCTGAGCTGCGCGGGCGTCTGATTGACCGTCACGCGGTAGGGATTGACCCACGCGTGCAGCCGCAGACCGCGCTTTTGACAGATCGCGCACATGATCCGCAGCGGGTCATAGCCGAGGCTCTTGCCCTGTTCGCCCGAGAGAACGTGCGAGGCGGGGAAGAGCTTGGATTGATAGAGCGCGTCGCAGAACGGGCGCACCTGCACGATCAGCGTGTTGAAGCCGCTGACCTTGCAGTCCTCGGCGATGGCTTCGAATTTTCTGCGGAAAGCCGCTTCACTTTGGTCGCTCTCATATTCCATGCTCAGCTCCATATAGGTCACCCAGATGCCGCGCATATCGTCGCGCGTTTCGTCGGGCGTGCTGTCGGATGCCTGAGAGACGGTTGCAGCCGTGTCCGCTGCGGCGGGCTTCTGCTTCGGACGCGCGGTGGCGACACTGATGATCAGCATGGCAGCCAGCATCAGTGCGGCGACCAGTATGGAGAGCGGTTTGCTTTTTTTCAATTTCATCATCCCCGGAGTGTGTTATGAACGCGTTTATCACATATTTTCTGCTTTACCTGCTTGCCGTCAACTTTTTCGCCTTCTGCATGACGGTGTTCGACAAACGGCGCGCGATCCGCGGCGGCAGGCGCGTGCGCGAGTCGACTTTGCTGACGGTGGCGGCGATCGGCGGCAGCGTGGGCATGTTTCTCACCATGCGCGCCATCCGCCACAAGACGCGGAAAAAGAAATTCATGCTGGGCATTCCCGCGATCTTTCTGTTGCAGGTCGCGGCGGCGTTCGGCATATGGAGGCTGCTGCATGGCTGAGATTTTGCATTTCACGGTGCCGCAGGAATATGACGGCAAGCCCGCGAAGTTCTTTCTCAAGGGCTATTGCAGCCTGTCCACCAGAATGATAACATCTTTAAAGCGCGAAACCGCGGGCATTTTGTCAAACGGAAAAATTTTGCGGACAGTCGACCCGGTCTATGCGGGTCAGACGGTCGAGATCCGCCTGCCCGAGGAGGAAAGCCCCTATATCGAGCCGGTCGCGGGTGCGCTGGATATCGTCTATGAGGACAGCTTTCTGCTCATCGTCAACAAGCCGCCCTACATGCCCGTGCACCCTGTCAAGCAGTATCAGACCGACACGCTCGCTAACCGTGTCGTCGCGTACAGCAGGGAGAAGGGCGAGCGCTATGTATTCCGCGCGCTCAACCGCCTTGACCGCAACACCTCGGGCTTGGTGATGATCTGCAAGGACCGGTTCACGGTCAACAAGCTGAAAAACCGCGTACACAAGACGTATCTCGCCTTGGTACACGGCAAAATGGAGAACAGCGGCACGATTTGCGCGCCCATCGGCTTGCGCCCCGATTCCAAGATCAGGCGGCATGTGCTGGCGGAGGGCGCGCCCGCCGTGACGCACTACAGGGTTCTTTATTCGAATAACGAATATTCCCTGCTCCGCATTTGGCTGGAGACGGGCAGGACGCACCAGATCCGCTGCCACATGGCGTCGCTGGGGCATCCGCTGCTCGGCGACGATCTGTACGGCGGCAGCACGGAACGTATCAAACGGCAGGCGCTCCACTGCGCACAGATGCGCTTTGTGCACCCGGTCTCGGGAGAGGAGATCACGGTTTGCGCCGATACATTTTTTCAAGATGATAACCAAAAGGGCTGATCTCGGTTGAGATCAGCCTTCTGCTTTGTAGATATTGTAGCCGCGCGGTTCGGATATCAGGTCATAATACACCCTGCCGCCGTCCTTGGCATAATGCCGGGTGAAATACTTCTCCTTTTTGAACACCACGTTGTTGTCGATGATGTAGGTTTTCTTTTTGCTCAGCGCCGCCTCATAGATATTCTCGGGCAGGTGCCTGCGGCGCAGCGTCTCGGTGTTGTGGAAGTAGCCGAAGTCGTCGAGGTTGTCCAGATAGCCGCTGCGGAAGCCCCACATCGGGTGCAGGTAGTTCTCCGTGTTGCGGATAAAGCTGAGCTTGGTGTCGGGGTCCATGATGTAGTAGCAGTCGGGGTTGCGGTTGAGCTCCGAGATCAAAAAGCGCGCGTCATTCTCGTTTTCCTCTGTGGTGGCGATGGGGTGGTGATAGTAATACAGCACGCCGCTCGCGCCGCCGAGGATGAGCAGCAGGACGCAGGATATGGCGAGATAGGCGTTGCGTATGCCGCGTTTGGCGATGGCCTGCACGTGGCGCGGTTCCTCAAAGTTGAAGGAATTGAGCAGCATGGCGATCATCAGCACCCAGATGCCGTAGGTGAGGTTGGCGCTGCTGTCGTAGAGGAAGCGCAGGACAAAGCCCGACAGGAAGCCGACGATACAGTAAAACAGCGGGAAGAACGAGAATCGGTTCTTGTGGTGGAAGATGAACACCAGCGAGACCGTCAGGTAGACCGCGATCACGATCACGGAGCGGTTGAGCTGCATGACCTCCTCGTAATTGTCCTCGAACACCGCATAGGAGACGTTGATGATGTTTTTGGGGTTGTCCTTCATCTGGATCGCGTGCACCGCCTTGAGCGCCGCGACATCCAGACCGCTGTCGGCGTCATAGTAGCCGTTTTTCAGCAGCTCATAGTCCGCCTCGGAGGTGATGCCCGCCTCCTCGAACGCCTCGATATGGTCGCCGTAGCTCGGGAAGGGAAGGGCGCTGACGGCGTTGCGGGTGACGGCGTATTCGTAGTAGTTGCGCGATTCCTCGGTGGCGTGGTTGACCGAGTAGGAGAACTGGCAGAAGCCCAGCGTCAGCGCGGTCACAAAGATGAACATCAGCAAAAACGGGCGAAAATACCAGAACAGCTTGCGGAAGGGCAGGCGGTATTTTTTCTTGGCGATCATATCGCCGAAGAAGAAGGCGATGGCAAAGCCCAGCGCGACAAAGAAGTAGGCGACGTTGAGAAACGAGCCGAGCAGGATCTCAGCGACGCCGACCCAGCACGAGAGACTGTAGCGCCTTTGATGGATCGCCAGCAGCACCAGCAGAAAGCCCGCTGCGCAGAGCAGCGCCGCGGTGCGGGTGCTGTCCACATTGGCGTAATGCTGTAAGCAAAACATGATGTTGAGCAGCGAGGCAAAGACAAACGCCTTGCGCTTGTTGAACTTGTCCGCAAACACGAAGGTGACGGACACGAACGCCGCATAGGACGCCATGACCTCAAACAGCACGAAGCAGTTGATATTGGGAAAGGCGTACTGCGTGGTGCCGATGAGGCTGGCGAGCAGGTAATTGATGGTCGCGTTGGCGTAGGTATGCTGCCGGCAGATGAGCACGGAGTTGGTGTAATCTGCGATCTCGGTGTAGCGGAACGACGCAAAGATGACGCACGCCGCGAGAAAGACGGCGTTGAGCACCAGAGAGAACAGCAGACAACTGCGCCAGACGGTTAAAAACTTTTCTTTCATGAAACTTCGCTCCCGAAGATGATCTGAATTACAATCATTTTCGATGAAATATCGGAATGTGCCGAAAGGGAAGAGGTCCCTCGTTTACTCGTAGTCACCCTCGCCGCTGTCGGAATTGCTGCTTTCGGTGCTGCTGCTCTCCTGCGGATGGGTGAGACCCGAGGAGCGGATGAGCGTAATGGTGCTGCCTCTCTTGACGGTCTGGCTGCTGTCGGGGGACATCGAGATGATGAAGCCCGCGTCATAGTCGTCGCTCTTGCGGCTCTCGCCGTATTCGACCTTCAAGCCCTGACCTTCGAGCACCTCTTCGGCGTAGTCGAAGTAGAAGCCCGTGACGTCGAACGGCGTGACGTCCTCGTCGACGATCTCCTCGGTGGTCGGCTCTGTCGGCTCTGTCTCCTCCGGCACGGTCGTTTCGGGTGCGGCGGTCGGGACGGTGACAGGCGGCTCCACGGTCGCTTTCTCCGTTGCGGGCGCCGCGGTCGGACGGGTGTCCTCCTGACCGAACGGCAGCAGACCGTTCTGCACCGCAAATACCGCCAGCGCTGCCAGCGCGACCAGCGCGGCGAGGATGATGGCGATGATGCCGAAGATGAAGGACTTGCTGCGTCCCGCCGGCTCCTGATCGTCGCGGATCTCCTCGCGGCGGAAAGGCGCTTTGGCGTTCATGACCTCCTGATCGGAGGCGGGCGCCTGCTTTTTGACGGGGACGGTCGCCTGCGGCGCGCCCTTCTTGTCGTCGCCCTCGGGCACATCCTCCTCGAAGAAGTCGCCGTAATCCTTGTTTTCGGCGTTCTTCGGGTCGCGGAGATTAAAGACGCGCGTGTGCACCTCATAGTCGTCAAAGACCTTGTTGTCGATCTCCTGCGAGGCGGCGTCCTTTGCCTGCTGCATGGCGGCGTTGGCAGCTATCGCGGCGCCCTTTGCCATATTGGGAGCATTCGGCTCGTCCGCCTCCTGCTTGGGAGCGGGGACGGCGGCATTTTCGTTCTCCTCGAAGGAGAACTCCTCAAAGACATTGCTCTCAAACTCGGTGCTCTCGGGCACGATGATCTGCTGCGCCTGTGCGGCGGCTGCGGGCAGCTCCGCCTTGATGGCGGCAAGCGCGTTCTTGAGATTGTTCGCGTTCTTCCAGCGGTTCCTGTTTTCGGGCTGGCAGGCGATGATGATGACGCTCTTGAGCTTTTCGCTTCCGTGCGCGGGCGCGGGTACGGTCGTAGCGGTTTGGCGCTGCTTAACGGCGGCGGCGCGGTCGGCGGTATCCGACTCAAAGGGCAGCTTGCCGTCGTTTGCCATGGCGTACATCATCAAACCGAGCGAATAGATGTCGGTGGTATAGTCGGGCTGCTTGCCCTGCTGCATCTCGGGAGCGAGGAAGGCAGGTTCGTCCGCAGTGCCCTCAAAGGCGGTGAAGCCGCCCAGCGTATAGCGGTCGTTTTTCCCGACGAACACATTTTCGGGCTTGATATTGCCGTGGAGGATATTATTCTGCTCGAGCTTGTCGAGGATCTCGCTGATTTGCAGACCGAAGTCGACGATGTCGTGGTCGGTGAACTGCTTGCCCGCCATGGCGACCCCAAAGGGCTTGGCGTCTGTCGTCAGCAGGTAGAGCGAGATCTTTGCCTTGGAGGGGATATTGTCCACCACCGCGTCGATGTAGTTGCTGACGCCGCGGATCTTGCTGACCGATTTGACGAAGTTCGCCTCGTCGGTGACCAGATCGACGTTTTCGCTGTTATAGTTGTCGCCCTCGAAGCTGACATAGGTCAGGACAGCGTTTGTTTTGGAGCCGTCAAATTCCGTTCTGACAACGCTGTAGATGGGATAGTTGCCTGTCTCGTCGGCAGGGGAAACGACCTTCCAAGCCTTTAACTGCTCGGGAAGCTTTAGCTTTGCCATATTGATTCTCCTCTTTTCTGATTTCATATTCATAAAACACCGAATAATCTTACAATTATGTTCATTATAGCATAGTCTTATCAATTTTTCCACTGTTTTGGAAAAAAAGCGCCGGGAAATCCGATTTCGTTTTCAGAGCAGGAGACATCCGGCGCTGCTGCGGCGCGTTCAGGAGCGGATCGCCGCCAGCACCCCGCCGATGATGCCGCCGAGCAGAGTTGCCGCCGCTTTGCAGGGCAGCAGCACGGTAAAATCCGCCATGCCGCGCAGTGCTGCCGTGAGCGAGAGTGCGCAGAGCATGCCGAAGCCCGTGAGCGCGCCCGCGATCACGCCTGCGCCGCGGTTGAGCTTCGTCGCGACAAACCCGCCGAGTACGGCGCCCAGCGCGAGAAAGCCCACCGGCACAAATTCGATCACCTGCACGGGCAGCAGACCGCTCTTGGTCATGATGACGGCAAAGATGCACAGCAGCGCCACGCTCGTCAAAATGCCGCACAGCAGCCCCGTGACGGACGCCTTGAGTAATCTCTTTTTATCGGACATAAAAAATCCCCCCGAATCATACTTATCGCAGTATATTCGGGGAGATTGTCGTTTATGCTTTGGATGCGGAGCGGAAAAGCGTTATTCCTCTTCCTTCTTCTTTCTGTTAAAGAGGCTGAAGCCCTTCTTCTCGGTGGTCGCCGGGGTCGTTTCCTTGACGGTGTCGACCGAGGAAATACACCATTTCTTGAACTTCATCTTCACTCTGTCGGAGCCTGTTTCGATGATCAGCGCGTCCTCGTCGTCCTTGATCGCGACGACTCTGCCGACGATACCGCCAATGGTGGTGATCTCGTCGCCGATCTCGAGATTATTGCGCATTGCCGCTTCTTCTTTTTTCTTCTTTGAGTTCGGTCTGAGCAGGAATAAGTAAACCAGACCGATGATGACCGCATAGATCGCGATCATGCCTATCATGCCGCCGGTGCCTTGCATAGTAGTAACCTCCTAATATTTCACTCATTGCTTATAACACAACAAATTGTATTATAACAGTTTTGCGGCAGAGTTTCAAGTGTTTTTGCAAGATTTTTTCAACAGAATCGAATTTGCCGCTATATTCTGCGGCCGAGGATCTCCCGCTGCTCGCGGTAGAACGCCTCAAAGGCGCCCTCGTCGAGCTTGCGGCGGATGATTTCCGTCAGGTTGTTGTAGAAATAGAGGTTGTGGATGACCGCCAGCCGCATGCCCAGCATTTCGCCGCTCTTGATCAGGTGACGGATGTAGGCGCGCGAGAAGCTTCGGCAGGTGGGGCAGTCGCAGTGCGGGTCGATGGGCAGCGGGTCGAGCTCGTATTTCGCGTTGTTGATATTGCGCACGCCCTCCCAAGTGAAGAGCTGCCCGTGGCGCGCGTTGCGGCTGGGCATGACGCAGTCGAAGAGATCGACGCCGCGGTGCACCGCTTCGAGGATGTTGACGGGCGTGCCCACACCCATCAGGTAGCGGATCTTGTCCTTTGGCGCATGCGGCTCGACGGCTTCGATGATCTCGTACATCGTCTCGGTCGGTTCGCCCACCGCCAAGCCGCCGATGGCGTAGCCGTCGAGGTCGAGGGAGGCGATCTCTTTCATGTGGTCGATTCGCAGATCCTCGTAGATGCCGCCCTGATTGATGCCGAAGAGCATTTGCTCCGGGTTGATCGTCCCTTCCGCCGCATTCAGCTCCCCGAGCTTCGCGATACAGCGCTTGAGCCAGCGCGTCGTGCGCGCGACGCTGTCCTTGGTATAGCCGTAGGGCGAGGGGTTCTCGACGCATTCGTCGAACGCCATGGCGATGGTCGAGCCGAGGTTGGACTGGATGGTCATGCTCTCCTCGGGACCCATGAAGATCCTTCTGCCGTCGATATGGGAGTTGAAGGTCACGCCCTCCTCCTTGATGTTGCGCAGCTTGGCGAGGGAAAACACCTGAAAGCCGCCGCTGTCGGTGAGGATGGGACCGTCCCAGCGCGTGAAGCGGTGCAGACCGCCCAGCGCCTTGACGTGACCGTCGCCCGGGCGCAGGTGCAGGTGATAGGTGTTGCACAGCTGCACCTGACATTTGATATTCTTTAAATCGAGCGCGGATACCGCGCCCTTGATGGCGCCGCAGGTCGCCACGTTCATAAAGGCGGGCGTCTGGACGGTGCCGTGGGGCGTGATGAATTCACCCCGGCGGGCGTGACCCTCGGTTTTCAAAAGCTTGAACATAATTCCTCCTAAGAAATAAGCACTGCGGCATTAAAGCTTATGGGACGCAGGTTTTTGAGAAAAGACAGTGTATTATTGTTTTCTTTCAAAAGACTTTATCCATTTGAGGATCGCATCATAATCCGCTGTACCTGAAGCAACGGCGAGCCCGAGCCGGATTACGTCATCATCGGAGGGCGTGATATGGATACCGTTCATTTCCAAAAAAGCCAACATGACATACATGCCGATGCGTTTGTTTCCGTCAACAAAGGCGTGGTTGGAAATCAAAGAGAAACCGAGCTTTGCCGCTTTCTCTTCCTTTGACGGAAATAAATCCAACCCGTCAAATGTCTGATAAGCGGATTCCGGCGCGCTCTCTAACAGTCCGAAGTCTCTCACTCCCGCGTCGCCGCCTGTTTCCTGCGCGATCAGTTGATGTAAAAGCAATACTTTTTCCTGACTGAATCTGATCATTTTGCGAGCTCCTCAAATGCCTTGTGGTATTTTGTTAAAATGTGTTTTGACACAAGCTTGAACTTTTCTTCATCGTATTCGCTGCCCGACAGACGCAGCATGTATTCGATCACCTCTCCCAGATGTTCCTCGGGGATGATGTCGATAATGCTTTTGGCGTAATCTCTTTCACTCATGATATTTCCTCCTAAGAAATAAGCATCGCATCTCCAAAGCTAAAAAATCTGTATTTTTCTTTTACGGCAATTTCATAGGCGTGCATGACGTTGTCATAGCCCGCGAAAGCCGAGACGAGCATGATCAGCGTACTTTCGGGGAGGTGGAAGTTGGTGACGAGGCCGTCCAGTACCTTAAATTCATAGCCGGGATAGATGAAGATATCGGTAAATCCCTCGCAGGGCTTGATCTCGCCGAATTGTGTCGCGACGCTCTCCAGCGTGCGGCAGGAGGTGGTGCCGATGGCGATGACCCTGCCGCCGCGCTGCTTGGTCTCGTTGATCAGGCGGGCGGTCTCGGCGGGAAGCTCATAGTGCTCGCTGTGCATCTTGTGCTGCGTCACGTCGTCGACCTTGACGGGGCGGAAGGTGCCCAAGCCGACGTGCAGGGTGACATAGGCGATCTTTACGCCCTTTCGGCGGATGCGCTCCATCAGCTCCTCGGTGAAGTGCAGACCCGCCGTCGGCGCGGCGGCGGAGCCGAGCTCGTGGCTGTAGACGGTCTGATAGCGCTCCCGGTCCTTCAATTCCTCGGTGATATAGGGCGGCAGCGGCATCTGTCCGATCTTGTCAAGCGCGGCGAAGAAGCTCTCGTCGCAGTCGAAGTCGACCACGCGGTTGCCGTCGTCCCTGACGGAGGCGACCGTCGCCGTGAGAATGCCGTCGCCGAAGGTGAAGCGCGCGCCCTCGCGGGCTTTTTTGCCCGGCTTGCAGAGGGTCTCCCAGCGGTTGCCGGCGATCTGCCTGAGCAGCAAAAACTCCACCCGCGCACCGGTGCCGTCCTTGACGCCGTAAATGCGGGCGGGAAGCACGCGCGAATCGTTGGCGACGATCAGGTCGCCCTCGTTGAGATAATCGATGATATCATGGAAGTGCCGGTGCGCGATCTCGCCCGTTCGGCGGTCGAGCAAAAGCAGGCGCGAGCTGTCGCGCGGTTCCACGGGAGTTTGGGCGATCAGCTCCTTTGGCAAATCGTAATAAAAATCGCTGGTTTTCATAAAGATTCCTTTCAAAACTCTCACTAATTATGGATAAATATATTTTGCGGTTGCATGGAGTAATCTGTTCGGCACACCATCTATCATAGACTATTTTTGAGCAGTTGGCAACCGTTTTTTTAAAATTGTTTCAATCGGAGGAATCAACAGTGAGAAAGTTTAATGTCGGAATCATCGGAGCTACAGGTATGGTCGGTCAGCGTTTTGCCCTGCTGCTGGAGAACCACCCCTGGTTTGAGGTAACTGCGCTTGCCGCCAGCGCCAGAAGCGCGGGCAGAAAGTACGGCGAGGTCGTCGAGGGCAGATGGCACATGACCGCAGCGCTTCCCGAGAAGTACAGGGACATGGTCATTCTTGACGCGGAGAATGTCGAGGAGGTCGCCTCCAAGGTCGATTTCTGCTTTTGCGCCGTCAACATGAAGAAGGACGAGATCCGCGCCCTTGAGGAAAAATACGCCAAGGCGGAATGCCCCATCGTTTCCAACAACTCGGCTCACCGTTTCACCCCTGACGTTCCCATGGTGATCCCCGAGATCAACGCGGATCACATCAAGATTATCGAGGCGCAGCGCAAGCGTCTCGGTACCAAGCGCGGCTTTGTCGCGGTCAAGTCCAACTGCTCGCTGCAGAGCTATGTGCCCGCCATCCACCCCTTAAAGGCGCTGGGCGTTGACAAGGTGCTCGCATGTACCTATCAGGCAATCTCGGGTGCGGGCAAGACCTTCCAGACATGGCCGGAGATGGTCGACAACCTCATCCCCTATATCGGCGGCGAGGAGGAGAAATCCGAGCGCGAGCCCTTGAAGATCTGGGGTCACATCGAGGGTGATGAGATCGTCCTCACCGATGACATCGCCATCACCTCGCAGTGCCTGCGCGTGCCCGTCTCGGACGGCCACACCGCAGCGGTGTTCATGTCCTTCAAGGAGGGCGTGAAGAAGCCCACCGTCGACGAGATCATCAGCGTTTGGGAGAACTATCAGGGCAGAGCGCAGGAGCTTGCGCTTCCCAGCGCGCCCAAGCATTTCCTCCACTACTTTACCGAGCCCGACCGTCCGCAGATCAAGTCCGAGCGCAATCTCGAAAACGGCATGGCGGTCTCCGTCGGCAGACTCAGAGAGGATACCCAGTACGACTACAAATTCGTCTGCATGTCACACAACACATTAAGAGGCGCAGCGGGCGGCGCGGTATTGCTTGCCGAGCTCCTTTGCGCGGAAGGCTATATGGATTAAGATATTATCATTCGGAGGCGTATTATGGCTAACCACATTTTCACAGGTTCGGGCGTGGCGCTGATCACTCCCATGAATTCAGACGGTTCTGTGAACTATGCGGCTCTGGCTGATTTGCTGGAGTTCCATGTACAGAACAAAACAGACGCGATCGTTGCCTGCGGCACCACGGGCGAAGCGGCGACGCTCTCGGAGAAGGAACACCTCGAGGTGCTCGCCTTTGTCGCCGAGAAGGTCAACCACAGGATCCCCGTCATCGCGGGCACCGGCAGCAACGACACCGCCTTTGCGGTCATGCTGTCCAAGGAAGCGCAGAAATACGGCATTGACGCGCTGCTCACCGTGACGCCCTACTATAACAAGACCTCGCAGGCAGGTCTCATCAAGCACTTCAACGTCATCGCGGACGCGGTCGACCTGCCCATCATCCTTTACAACGTGCCCTCTCGCACGGGCTGCAACATCAAGCCCAAGACCTATGCCGAGCTGTGCAAGCACCCCAACATCGTGGCGGCAAAGGAAGCCAGCGGCGATATCTCTCAGGTGGCGCTGATCCGCTCGCTCTGCGGCGATAAGCTCGACATCTACTCGGGCAACGACGATCAGACCGTGCCCTTCATGTCGCTGGGCGCGCTGGGCGTCATCTCGGTGTTCGCGAATATCTGCCCCGCAGAGATGCACGACATCTGCCAGCTCTGTCTGGACAACGACTTTGCCGAGGCGCAGAAGCTGCATTTCCACTATATCGAGCTGATGAACATCATGTTCAGCGACGTCAACCCGATCCCCGTCAAGACTGCCATGAATCTCTTCGGCTTTGACGCGGGCGAATGCAGACTCCCGCTCGTTCCCATGAGCGTCGCGGGCTATCATGATTTGAAGGATTGTCTCGCAAAGTACGATCTGCTGGATCAATACCACCGTTAAGCGGTTATGTGTGATGTAGGCTCCCCTTGCAACAGGGGAGCCGTCATTTTAAAGGATAAGGAAGTGTAAGGTATGATTAAAACGGCAATTGTGGGCTGCAACGGCAAGATGGGCGGCTTTGTGGCGCAGGCGGTGCGCGAGAGCGAGACCTGCGAGGTGCTGTTCGGCGTGGACGCCTACGGCGAGAGCAGCGGCGCATTTCCCGTCTATCGGAGCTTTGACGAGGCGGCGCAGCGCCCCGACGTCATCATTGATTTTTCCAACCCCGCCGCACTCGACGGCATGCTCGGCTATGCGCTGCAAAACAGCGTGCCCTGCGTCATCTGCACCACGGGCTACTCACAGGAGCAGGTCGCGCAGATCAAAGAGGCTGCCGGGAAGATCGCGGTTTTCTATTCGGGCAACATGTCGCTCGGCATCAATCTGCTGATCGAGCTGGCAAAGCAGGCGGCAAAGGTGCTTTCGGGCAGCTTTGACATCGAGATCGTCGAGAAGCACCACAACCTCAAGGTCGACGCACCCAGCGGCACGGCGCTGATGATCGCGGACGCGATCTCCGAGACCCTTGACAGCGAGCCGCAGTATGTCTACGACCGCCACGCGGCGAGAAAGAGACGAACGAAAAACGAGATCGGCATCCATTCGGTCAGAGGCGGCACCATCGTCGGCGAGCACGAGGTGATTTTTGCGGGTCACGACGAGGTCGTTACCGTCACCCATCAGGCGCAGTCCAAGGAGGTCTTTGCGGTGGGAGCGGTCAACGCGGCGGCATTCCTCGCAAAGCAGCAGGCAGGCATGTACAGCATGTCAGACCTGTTGGCAACCATAATGTGACCCCCGAGCGTGACGCT
This sequence comes from uncultured Ruminococcus sp., assembly GCA_902784855.1. GTDB lineage: Bacteria > Bacillota > Clostridia > Oscillospirales > Acutalibacteraceae > Ruminococcoides. Next base: position 44,932 of record CACZWQ010000007.1, read on the forward strand.
CGACCCAATCCGCGCGTGATGCGTTCGCTCGGGCGGTGACCGTTAGTGCCCGCGTTATGACACGGGTTACATAATGGCGCAGCCAATTCATGACCGCAGGTCAATTCATGGCGCAGCCAATTCATGCCGAAGGCAATTCATCCTTGGCAGGCAGCGCGAGCGTGACGCTCGACCCAATCCGCGCGTGAAAAGTTAACATTAACGGCAACCTAACAAGCCCGCGCTATAACGCGGGCTTTAATTGTATCCTCTTTTACAAACGTTGCACGCGCGGACTGACCCCCGAGGCACTCGGGTTTTCACCTCGCACAGGTACCCGACATATGATGACAGTGTAGGAATAGATGAAAAAAACAATGAGGTGAAAGAATGGAGAAACTCATCACCTTCGGCTCCATGACGAACGCCATGAAGGCGAAGGAGCTTTTGCGCAGGCACCGCATCCCCGCCACACTCATCCGCACCCCCGCCAAGCTGCGCCGCGGCTCCTGCGGCTACAGTCTGGTGATCCCCAAGCGGTTCTCCGAGGCGGCGGAGCTGGTGGAGCGCAGCGGCATTCCCTACAGGGGCATTTATGCCGATGGTGCGCAGTGATCTACTTTGACAACGGCGCGACCACCTATCCCAAGCCGCTGTCGGTGGTGCGCGCGGTCAACGCCGCCATGCAGCGCTACGGCGCGAATCCCGGACGCAGCGGTCACCGCCTGTCCATGCGGGCGGGCGAGCTGGTCTATCGATGCCGCAAGGACGCGGCAGAATTGTTCGGGGTGTCGGACCCCGCGCGTATCATCCTGACCGACAGCTGTACCACCGCCGTCAACACCGTCCTGCACGGGGTATTGGAACGCGGCGACCATGTCGTGATCTCCTCGCTGGAGCACAACGCCGTGGCGCGTCCGCTGGAATACCTGAGACAGACGCGCGGCGTTTCCTATTCGGTCGCGGAGGTCTTTGAGGGCGACGACGAGCGGACGCTCGACAGCTTTCGCCGCGCGATCAACGGCAAAACGCGCATGCTCGTCTGCACGGCGGCTTCCAATGTGTTCGGCGTGCGGCTGCCGCTGGCGCGGCTGTCGGCGCTGTGCCGCATCTACCATCTGCTGTTCTGCGTCGACGCGGCGCAGGGCGCGGGCTTGTTTGCGCTGCCCATGGAGACGCTCGGCATCGATTTCCTTTGCGCGGCGGGGCATAAGGGGCTGTACGGTCCCATGGGAACGGGCATTCTGGCGCTCAACAGCGCGGTGCTGCCCGAGAGCCTGACGCAGGGCGGCACGGGCAGCCTGTCCATGAGCTTGGAGCAGCCCGTCTCGCTGCCCGACAAATACGAGAGCGGTACGCCGAACCTTCCGGGGATCGCGGGGCTTGACGCTGGCATCCGCTTTGTCCTGTCGCGCGGTGAGGAGAGCCTGCTTCATCAGGAGACGGCGCTGGCGCAGCGGCTGTATGACGGCTTGAAAGCCATCCCCGAGGTCGTCCTCTACACCTCCCGCCCGTCGGCGCAGACTCATGCGCCCGTCGTTTCCTTTAATATAGGAGACCGCGACAGCGAGGAGGTCGCCGCACTGCTGGACAGCCGCTTTGATATCGCCGTCCGCGCGGGTCTGCATTGTGCGCCCTTGGCACACCGCGCCTACGGAACCGAAACGCGCGGCACCGTCCGCGCCGTGCCGTCCGCCTTTACGAACAGCGCGCAGGTGGATTATCTCGTCAATTCGGTAAAGAAAATTATAAAACTTATTCCCAAAAAGGTTGCAATTGAGGATGGAAATGTGATAGAATAAAAAATGAACGCGGACGGCGGCGCGAATGGTGTCGTTTTTTGTCCCGCGTTCCCGGAATTTGAAAAAAGGGGAGGGAAGCGTATGGAGATCTTTGAAAACCTGTGGTCGATCATCAAGACCATCCAGTTTCGCGACGTGGTGGATATCCTCGCCATCGCGCTGCTGATTTTCGGCTGCTTCAAGCTGATACGCGAGACCCGCGCCGTACAGCTCCTCAAGGGCGTGCTGCTGCTTTTGGCGGTCTACTTCCTCTCGTCCCTGTTCAATCTCGTCATGCTCTCCACACTGCTGCGCGCGTTCTTCGAGGCATCGGTCGTCATCATCGCGGTGATCTTCCAGCCCGAGATCCGCAAGGCGCTCGAGCAGGTGGGCAGAAGCAAGAACTGGAAAAAATACTTCCGTGTTTTCGATACGGTCGGCAAGAGCGGCGACTGGGAGACGGCAGTCAGAAAATCCATCGTCGACGCCGCCGACACCTCGGTGCTGTTCTCGCGCTCGCGCACGGGCGCGCTGCTGGTATTCGAGCGTGAAACCATGCTCTCCGACATCGCCTCTACAGGCACCATCGTCGACGCGACGACCTCGGTGGCGCTGTTCGGCAACATCTTCTTCAACAAGGCGCCCCTGCACGACGGCGCCAGCATCATCCGCGACGGCAAGCTGTTCGCGGCGGGCTGCATCCTGCCGCTGACGAGCAACAAGAATGTCGACAGCAACCTCGGCACCCGCCACCGCGCGGCGCTGGGTATCTCCGAACAGAGCGACGCGGTCGTGCTGGTGGTCAGCGAGGAAACAGGCGTGATCTCGCTGGCGGTCGGCGGCGAGCTGACGCGCGACTACACCCGTGAGACGCTCATCAAGAAGCTCAACGAGCTGCTCCTCGACGAGTTTGAGCAGGAGGACGACAAGCCGCGCCTGTTCCGGAAGGGGAGGAAAAAGGTATGAAAAAGCAATCCCTTTTCCAGCGCGCGCTTGAAAACAGTTATCTGCTCTTTGTATTCGCCCTGGTGATCTCGCTGGTGATCTGGGTCTATATGAGCTTCAACTCCCCCAACACCGACACGACCTTCACCATCAGCGACGTGCCCATCCAGATCGAATTGTCCGAGGCGTCGCGCAAGGACGGCTTGCAGGCGTTCACCGCCGTCGACCCCAAGGCGACCGTCACGGTCGCGGGCAACCGCACGGTGCTGGGTCTGGTCAACGAAAACGACCTCAGCGTCACCGCGTCGGGCGCTTCCATCAACGCCACGGGCGACTACACCCTGCCCGTCACGGCGACAAAGCGCTCCAACCGCGGCAACTTTCAGATAACCGCCTCGTCTCCCGCTTCCATCGCGGTCACGGTGGATTACCTCAAGGAGAGCGAGTTTGAGATCGAGGAGCGCGTCACCTTCATCGTGGAGGACGGCTACTACGGCAACACGGTTCTGGCGTACAACACGGTCAATATCTCGGGACCGCAGACGCAGGTGCAGAAGATCAAAAAGGTCATCGCCAAGGCGGACATCGCCGAGTCGCTCAACAAGAGCCGCGATGTGGACGCCGAGCTGGTTTTGCTGGACGAAAACGACAAGGAGGTCTCGAAGAAGCTGCTCACCATGAGCTTGGACACCGTCAAGGCGACGGTCATGGTCATGCCCGAGAAGAGTGTGCCGATCGAGCCGACCTTTACCAATAAGCCCAAGAAGCTTCAAATCACGGACGACATGATCTCTGTCACGCCCAAGAGCCTGCTGCTCGCGGGTCCCGCCGAAACGCTGGACGCCCTTTCAAGCGTGCAGCTTGAGCCGATCGATTTCTCCAAGCTCAAAAACGAGAAGATCGTCTTTGACGAGCTGAGTATCAAGATCCCCGAGAACTGCAAGAGCATCAACAACTATACCACGGCGCGGGTCGTGCTGGATCTGAGCAGCTTGGTGCAGAAGGACCTCACGGTCGACCGCTTCGTGGTGGAGGGCTTGGATGACAGCTATGTCGCGGAGGTCACCTCCAAGAGCATCAACGTCACGGTGTACGGCGCCGCCTCCGATATCGAGAAGCTGCAAGCCTCCGACATCACCGCGGTGATCGACACCTCCAACGCCGCAGGCAAGACCGGCTCGGTGGAAATGCCCGTCACCTTCCGCTTCAAGAACGAAACGAGCTGCTGGGTGTACGGCACGGCGCAGGCAAACGTCAGTATCTATAAAATCGAAGAATAATATGATAGAAGCTGCCGCAGATTATGTGGCAGCTTTTTCCCTTATGATATTGCTCTTGTATTTCTTTGCGGATTGTGATATAATGAATAAGATTATGAGTATTTCGGGGGTGAAAGCGTGAAGGAACTGTTTTCGCTGATCCGCAGGCTCGATTTCAAGGGCTTGTTTTATCAAAAAACCGACAACATCTTCATCCAGTTTTTCCGCTACTGCTTTGTCGGCGGTATCGCGACGGTAGTGGAGGGCGGCGCGCTCTGGCTGATCCAGCATTTTCTCTTTCGGGAAGCGGCGGGCTTTTTTGTCTTTGCCGCGCAGGCGATCGCCTTCATCCTCGGGCTGATCGCGAACTTCGCCCTCTCCAAGCTCTTCGTCTTTCAGGAGAAGAGCGAAAAAACCAACGCGGCGGGCGAGTTTGTCGCCTACGGCGTCATCGGCGTGGTGGGACTGGGCATCAAATGGCTGATGCTTTGGGGCTTCAACACCATGCTCGGCTGGCACTATATGCTGGTGTGGCTGGTCGCGACGGTTTTGGTTCTTATTTGGAATTATGCGGCGCGCAGGATCCTGCTCTACCGCAGGAAATAAATGATTTGAAAAGGTGTTTTTTTCATGCAAAAGGTATTGATTATCGGCGCGGGCCCCGCGGGATTGACGGCGGCTTACGAGCTGATGGATAAAAGCAGGGACTATGAGGTGATCGTCTTTGAGGAGAGCGACCGCTTCGGCGGCATCTCCCGCACGGTCAACTACAAGGGCAACCGCATGGACATGGGCGGCCACCGCTTCTTCTCCAAGGTGCCCGAGGTCAACGCGTGGTGGGAAAAGATGTTGCCCACGCAGGGCGCGATGCCCTATGACGATGTGGTGCTCGGACGCGCCTCCACCGTGGTGCCCGGCGGCCCCGACCCCGAAAAGACCGACAGGGTCATGCTGCGCCGGAACCGCCTCTCGCGCATTTTCTTCAACGCCCGCTTTTTTGACTATCCGATCTCGCTCAAATTCGAGACCATCCGCAACATGGGCTTCGGCACCACGATCGCGGTGGGCTTCAGCTACCTGAAAAGCGCCGTCTTTAAGCGCAAGGAGAACTCGCTGGAGGATTTTTACATCAACCGCTTCGGCAAGAAGCTCTATTCGATGTTTTTTGAGAACTACACCGAGAACCTCTGGGGCAGACACCCCTCCGATATCTCGCCCGAATGGGGCGCCCAGCGCGTCAAGGGACTTTCGATCAAGGCGGTGCTCGGCGACATCTTCGGCAAGCTGTTCAAGAAGAAGAACCGCAAGGTGGAGACTTCGCTGATCGAGGAATTTGCCTATCCCAAGCTCGGCCCCGGTCAGCTGTGGGATCTCACCGCCGCCGACTTTGAGAAGATGGGCGGCACCATCATCCTCAACGCCAAGGTCGTCAACCTCATCAAGCAGGGCGACAGGCTGACGGGGCTTGTCTATGAGCAGGACGGCAAGCGGATCACCGTCGAGGGCGACTATATCATCTCGTCCATGCCCGTCAAGGATCTGGTCGCGGGCATGAACGACGTGCCCGAAAACTTCCGCGCGATCGCCGAAGGGCTGCCGTATCGCGACTATATGACCGTGGGCGTGCTGATCCCGCACCTCAACCTCAAAAACGAGACCAAGACCAAGACGATGGGCAACATCGTGCCCGACAACTGGGTCTACGTCCACGACAGAAACGTCAAGATGGGACGCTTTCAGATCTACAACAACTGGTCGCCCTACATGGTCAGCGACATCGAGCACACCGTCTGGATGGGACTGGAGTACTTCTGCAACGAGGGCGACGAGATGTGGTCGATGTCCGACCGGGATTTCGGCAGGATGGGCGTGTCCGAGATGGTGAAAATGGGCTTGATCGGCAGCGAGGACGAGGTGCTCGACTTCCACGTGGAGCGCGTCAAGAAGGCATATCCCGCCTACTTCGACACCTATGAGCAGATGGACGAGCTGCGCGCGTATCTCGATTCCATCCCCAACCTGTTCTGCGTCGGCAGAAACGGTCAGCACCGCTACAACAATATTGACCACAGCATGTGCACCTCCTTTGAGGCGGTCAAAAACATCCTCTCGGGCGAGACGGGCAAGGACAATATCTGGAACGTCAACACCGAGAAAGAATATCACGAGGAAAGCAAGTCATGAGCAAGAGAAAAAAGATCAAAAAAAAAGCCGACCAAGCAGACGGAGCAGACGAAGCAGACGGCGCTCGACCGCTTTTTCGGGACGCTTGACAAGCACCCGTATCTCTTTACCGCCTTGGCGTGTGTGCTGATGCTCCCGCTCGGCTTCGCGCAGGTCGAGAACATCACCCCCTTCGGCATCGTCATCGAGGCGATCCTCTGGATCGCCGGCGCGACGGCATTCGTCGCCTTCTGCCGCCCGAGCAACAAGCGGAATGTCAATATCTACCTGATCGTCTCCTCGGCAGCGCTTGCGATCGGCTACTCGGCGCTCGTCCACTATGACAGTCAGCTTTCATGGTGGCTGTTTGCCCCGGTCCTGATCGGCTTGGCGCAGCTCGCGGTCGTGCTGCAGCGGGAGAAAAAGCTCACCGCCGACCGTCTGGTGCTCATGATGATCCTGCTGGGCGTCGCGGCGCGCTACAGCTATTGCCTGATGCACGACTACACGCAGATGCAGCACGACATGGGAGTTTTTCTCGGCGACATCGGTCACGCGGGCTACATCAGCTACTGGTACGAAAACGGCTTCACGCTGCCCGAATTCGACGTCACGCGTTACTGGCAGTTCTATCATCCGCCGCTGCACCATATCCTCATGGCGGGGCTGCTGCATTTCTTCACCGATTTCTTCGGCATGCCGTTTGATACGGCGAAGGAAGCTATCCAAATCCTGCCGATGCTCTATTCCGCCCTGTGCATGGTCGTCTGCCGCAGCATTTTCAGGCGCGTCGGACTCAAGGGCGGCGGCTTGGCGGCGGCGATGCTCATCGTTTGCTTCTACCCGACCTTTATCATCTGGAGCGGCGCCTACAACAACGATATCCTCACCACCCTGCTCATGCTGCTCGCGATCCTGTGGACGCTCAAATGGGCGGAAAAGCCCACCCTGCTGCGCATTTTGCCGATCGCGCTCTGCGTCGGCTGCGGCATGATGTCAAAGCTCTCGGCGTGGATGGTCGCGCCCGCGATCGCGATGGTGTTTTTGTGGGTGTTCATCCGGAATATCCGCAAGCCGCTGCGCTTCATCGGGCAGTATGCTGCCTTCGGCGCGGTCTGTGCGCCGCTGGCGCTCTGGTGGGGCGTGCGCAATCTGATCAAGTTCGAGATCCCGCTCACCTATGTGCCCGACCCGAATTTGTCGGTTATGTCCGTCGAGGATACGCCCGTGCTGCAGCGGCTGTTTGATTTCAGCTTCGCGCAGCTAAGCTACCCGTTTGAGGCGTTCACGATGTACGGCGCGCCCTACAACGAGTATAATCCGCTGATGGGACTGATCAAGACCTCGCTTTTCGATGAGTACAACGAGGATCTGACCTTTGCGCCGCTGATGACGGTGTTCGTCGTGCTGGCGCTCGTGCTGACGGTGCTGAGCGTCGCGGGGTATCTGATCATGCTGTTCAAAAAGCACGACGGCATGGATGTGATGACCAAGCTGTTTTTCACGGTCATCCTCCTGACGATCCTGATTTCGTACTATGCGTTCTGCTTCCAGTTCCCCTATGTCTGCACGGAGAACATCCGCTACTGCATTCCCGTCATCCCGATCCTCGCCATGGGCTTCGGGTTCGGCATACAGCTTTTGAAGAAAAAGAAAACGGCTGCCTAGCAGCCGTTTTGTTTTTGCCGGAAAGACGGTATTATAAACCCTTTGCCGGTTCCTTGATGTAAGCCTTTAGTTGTTCGCTCGTTAATGTTACAGTTGAAAAACAAGATAAAGGTTACACAGCTCGTAGATCACGGCGTAGGACGCGAAAAAGCTGATCGCCATCGGCAGGTTCACGCCGCCGCGCGTCTCGAGCGTCTTGTTGATGTCGCTGTTTTGTTCCTCGGATTTGATTTGATTGATCTGTTGCTGACAATGCCTGTAATAGAGCTTGTTCGCGGCGACGCCGCTGAATACCATCACGCCGATGCGCAGCAGGCTGAGCATCGCGCTGATAAAGAGCATCATCATCTTATCCGCGCCGAGCGAGTTGGTCTGCACGCTGGTCAGCAGGTCGACATACTCCATCTGCATCATCCAGCTGTTCGCCATCATCAGCGCGGTGGAGCCGAGCACGATGCCGATGTTCAGCAGGCTGAGCACGATGCCGAGCACATACATCTTGCGGTAGATAAAGTAGGCGCCCGTGAACAGAAAAGCGGAAAAATTGAACTTGCCCGAGTTGAACTTTTTGATGCGGTTGAACACCAAGAGGTAGTAGGGCGTGTTCTTGCCGATGAACTTTGCCGGTTCGCCCACCTTGACATTCTCGCCGATCTCTTCCTCGCTGTTTAGCCCTGCCAGCGGGTCAAACATCTGCGCGCCGCCCGCGCCGAAGCCGAAGGGGATGCCCTGCGGACCGCGCGGCTGTTGCTGTCCGTTGTCCTGCGAGGTCCTGTCCTGTGATTGGAGCGGATAGCCGCAGGTGCTGCAATAAAAGGCGGTCTTTTCGTTTTCCGCCTGACACCGCGGGCAGTGTATCACGGTGGGTGCTTCCGCGTCAGGCTGTGTATCGTCGTCGGGATTTTCGAAGTTAAAGCCCTGTGCGTGTCTGCTCTCATAAAAACAATGGCCGAGCTCCTCGAAGCATTCGCGGTGGTGCGGGGCGCCGCATTCGGGGCACACCACCACGTCGTCGCCGTTCTCAAACCGCTTCTGACAGACGGGACAGGTATATTGAGTAAATTCCATAAAATCCTCCATACTGATTCGTATTTATTTATTATATCAAAAAAAAGCAGATAATGCAACTAAAAATCGGAAGAAAATAAGTTTACATTTCCCGGGAACTTTGTTATAATAATAACATAGAGAAAGTATAGACAGCGAGGGTGGATTATGGTACAGTTTGAAGAATTGATGCTCAGCCTGCAGGCGCTCAAGCCCGAGATCGACGATCTTTCGGACGCGCTGGGCATGAACAGTATGAAAAAAGAGATCCAACAGTTAGAGCTGAAGGCGACCGAGCCGGGCTTCTGGGACGATGTGGAGAAATCGCAGCAGGTGCTGCAAAAGACGGGCGCCCTCAAGGGCAAGGTCGAGGCATACGAGGCGCTGGTGTCCAAATACGAGGACGCGCAGGCATTGATCGAGCTTGCCAACGAGGAGGAGGATCTGTCGCTGCTCGATGAAGCGCAGAGCGAGGTCGACGGCGTGCGCGAGATCCTCGAAAAGCAGCGCTTGGAGACGCTGCTCACGGGAGAGTATGACAAGAACAACGCGATCCTCACCTTCCATGCCGGCTCGGGCGGCACCGAGGCGCAGGACTGGGCGGAAATGCTCTATCGCATGTACACCCGCTGGGCGGAAGCCCACGGCTTCAAGGTCAAGGAGGTCGACTACCTCGACGGCGACGAAGCGGGCTTGAAGAGCGCCGTGCTGCTGATCGAGGGCGAGAACGCCTACGGCTATCTTAAAAGCGAGGCGGGCGTCCACCGTCTGGTGCGCGTGTCTCCCTTTGATTCGCAGGGCAGACGGCACACGAGCTTTTCCTCGCTGGAGGTCATGCCCGAGATCGACGACACCATTGAGGTGAACATCCCGCCCGAGGAGATCAAGATGGACGTCTACCGCGCGAGCGGCGCAGGCGGTCAGAAGGTCAACAAAACCTCGTCGGCGGTACGTCTGACACATATCCCGACGGGCATCGTCGTCGCGTCTCAGGTGGAGCGCAGCCAGTATCAGAACCGCGACGTGGCGATGAAAATGCTGGTTTCCAAGCTGATGGAGATCAAGGAGCGCGAGCATTTGGAGCGCATTGAGGACATCAAGGGCGTGCAGAAGGAGATCACCTGGGGTTCTCAGATACGCAGCTATGTCTTTATGCCCTATACCATGGTCAAGGATCACCGCACGGGCTTCGAGACGGGCAACGTGCAGGGCGTCATGGACGGCGACCTCGACGGCTTTATCAACGCCTATTTGAAGTGCGCGAGTCAGGGAACGCTGCAAAAGTAAAAAAGGAAAGGATCGGTTGTAAAACCGATCCTTTTTTAGTGTTTCGTGTTTAGTGGCTAGTGGTTAGTTGCCGGTGATGCGCTGTCTTCGGCGTCCGCGTCGATTTTCTTCACGACCACGCGCATGATGCGCTGGTTTTCGACCTCCATCACCGTGAAGCGGAAGCCGCCGGCTTCGATGCTCTCGCGCTTTTTCGGGATATTGCCCGCATGCTCCAAGATATAGCCGCCGACCGTCACCGCGTCGCTCTCGAGCGCGTCCTCGTCCATGTCGTACAGCTCAAGCATCTCGTACAGTTCAAAGTCGCCGTTGACCAGATATTCGTTGTTGCCGATCTTATAGTGGGTGTGCTCGATCTCCTCGTCCTCGTCCCAGATCTCGCCGACGATCTCCTCCAGCAGATCCTCCATCGTGACGATGCCCAGCGTGCCGCCGTATTCGTCGGTGACGATCGCCATGTGGATGCGGGTGCGCTTGAAGTGGCTGAGGATCTTGCTCAGCTGCATGGTCTTAAAGACGAAATACGGGGTCTGCAGCAGCGCGCGCAGGTCGGGGGTGTTGCCGTCGGCAAGCCCCTCCAGATAGTCGCGCGTGTGCAGGATGCCGATGATGTTGTCGGTCGTGTTCTCATACACGGGGATGCGGGAATAGCGGTTCTCGAAGATGACCTCCTTGATCTTTTCCGCGCTGTCCTCGACGTTGAGGAACACCACGTCGACGCGCGGCGTGAGGATCTCTTCGGCGGTGGTCTCGTCAAAGTCGAGCGCCGAGCGCACCATTTCGCTCTCGCTCTCCTCCAGCACGCCCTCCTCCTCGATGCTCTCGACGATGTATTTCAGCTCGTTTTCGGTGACGCTGGGCGCGTCGTTTTCGCCGCCCGCGATTTTCAGGGCAAGCGATTTGAGCTTGAGGAATACGAACACCAGCGGCGTGAGCACGATCATCAGCACCTTCAAAAAGCCGGCCGTGCGCAGCGAGAAGCTGTCACAGTGCTCCCGGGCAAGGCACTTGGGGATGACCTCGCCGAAGGTCAGCACCAGCAGGGTCGTGACGCCCGTGGCGATCGCGGAGCCGTAGTTCTCGTTGATTTTCAGGCACAGCACCGTCGCCAGCGACGAGCAGCCGAGGTTGACGATGTTGTTGCAAATCAGGATGGCAGTCAGGGCGTTGTCAAAGCGCTCGATGATATATTGCGCATTTTTGGCGTGCCTGTTGCCGTCGTCGGCGCTCTGCTGGATACGGATCTTGTTGACAAAAGAAAAAGCCGTCTCCATCGCCGAAAACAGCGCCGAGAGCAAAACAAGCAGGAGGATGACAACACCCATAATTATGTTAGCGTCCAAGTTGATATTCACTCCAAAATAGTATTATACACGATAATGATACTATAATCGGTCGAAATAATTATTGTTTTTAAGAAATATAACGCGAAATCTTGAAAAAGTTTCCGATAGCTGATATAATAGGATGAGATTATCGCGTCTTTGGCATGATCGAGATGCCGCGCGCATAAATATTCAGCGCAAATCGGGGTATGATGGTTTCGGAGGTGCATGTTTATGCCGGAAAAACCAACCGATGAGCGCGACGACTTTGTGCCCAATCCCTGCGCCGAGCCGCAGGGCGGGGAGAATAAGGAAGAGGAGAAGCCCGACGACTTCAACGAATCGGGCTCCGTCATCACCTGCCACAAGGATAAGATCATCCACTGCCTGACCATCATCGGGCAGGTGGAGGGGCACTATCTGCTGCCGCGCGACAGCAAGACCACCAAATACGAACACATCATCCCGCTTCTGGTGTCCATCGAGGAGGATCCCCGCATCGACGGGCTGCTGATCCTGCTCAATACCGTGGGCGGCGACGTGGAGGCGGGGCTGGCGATCGCCGAGGTCATCTCGGGGATGAAGAAGCCCACCGTTTCCATCGTGCTCGGCGGGGGACATTCCATCGGGATACCCCTGGCGGTATCCGCAAAAAAGAGCTTCATCGCCAAAAGCGCGTCGATGACCGTCCATCCCGTGCGCACCACGGGGCTGACGTTGGGCGTGCCGCAGACCTTTGAGTATTTTCAGCGCATGCAGGACCGCATCACCACCTTTGTGGTGGAGCATTCGGACGTGACGCGCGAGCGTTATATGCAGCTGGTGCTCAATACGGGCGAGCTGGTGATGGATGTGGGCACGATACTCGACGGCGAACGCGCCGTGTCCGAGGGACTGATCGACCGGGTCGGAACGGTATCGGACGCGATCGAGGCGTTGTATGAGATGACAACGTAAATCACCGGGCGCAAGCCCGTACATAAAGGAGAAGGTTATGACAATTATCGACGCAATCATCCAAGGCGTGGTGCAGGGACTCACCGAATTTCTGCCGGTTTCCAGCAGCGGTCACCTCGCCATCACCCAGCACATCACGGGCACCGCGGGAGAAGGGAACCTGTTTTTCAACGTCATGCTGCATGTCGGCACGCTCGTCGCGGTCGTGGCGTTTTACCACAAGCTGATCTGGAGCCTGATCAAAGAGTTCTTCCGCATGCTGGGCGACATTTTCACGGGCAAGTTCAAGTGGAGCAAGATGAATTACGAGCGCAGCCTCATCGTCATGCTTGTTATCGCGCTGCTGCCGCTGTTTGTTCTGTTCATCCCCATCCCGGGCACGGACATGAAGATCAAGGATCTGGCGGATCTGTTCGCGGGCTCGCAGATTCTGCTGATCACCGCGTTCGCGCTGCTGGTGACGAGCCTGCTGCTGTTCGTCGGCGACGCCTACCATAAGCGGAACACCGCCCCGACGTCCAAGCACATGGAGCGCAACTACGGCAACCACGGCACCCGCGAGAGCTACACCGTCGGCGACGCGCTCTGCGTCGGCTTCATGCAGGTCGCGGCGGCGCTGCTGCCGGGACTGTCGCGCTCCGGCTCGACCCTTGCGGTGGGCGAGATGCGCGGCATCGACAAGCAGAAGGCGCTCGACTTTACATTTGTTCTGGGCATTCCGTCCATTCTGGCGGCGGCGCTGCTGGAGGGCGTCGACGCGATCAAGTCGCCCGAGGGCATCACCGTCGATCTCGGGACCGTCATCGTCGGCGTCGTCGTCTCGGCGGTCGTCGGTTATCTGTCGATCTGGCTGTTCAAGTGGTTCCTCAAGAGCGACAAAATGATCGTCTTTATCATCTACACCGCCGTCGTCGGCGTCGTGCTGCTGGTGATCTCGCTGCTCGAGATCTCAAAGGGGCAGAACCTCTTTACGGGTCAGACTGCGGCGCTGTGGCAGCAGGTGCTTCAACCGTAACGGCAGGAGAGGGCGCGTTTGGATAAGCGCGCCTTTCCCGATATTATCAAACAAAAGGTGACTTTGATTGGCATCCAACAAGCAAAACAAAAATAGAAAATCGAATGCGAAGGCAAAAGAACCGCAAGCTGTCGTCAGTCCGCGCGTGCGCTCCATTCTCTACGCGGCGCTGGCGATCTTCTTTCTCATCATGATCCTGTTCCGCGGCGCGAGCCTGTGGACAAACGTGCGCGCCGCCTTCATCGGCGTGTTCGGGCTGGGCATGATCTTGGTGCCCGCGGCGTTTATCTACCTTTTGGTGATGAACGAAAAGGAGAAGCGCGCGATCGCGCATTTCAAGGCAAAGGTCGCGCTGTGCACGCTGACGGTGCTCTTCGCGGGCGCTTTGATCTACATATTCGGCGGCTCGGCGCATCAGGAGCTGGACTATCCCGCCGCGCTGGGCAACCTCTGGCTCGACGCCTACAACGAGACCTGTACCGCCGGCGCATCCTATTTCGTCTTTGGCTGCGGCTTTATGGGCGGCATTCTGGGCTATCCGATGGCGCTGCTCTGCGGCGATACGGTGGGGGCGATCCTCTGCGTGCTGATTCTGGCGGCGATCATCTTCATCCTCGCCAACCTCTCTGTCAGGGACGTCGCGCGCGCCGTTATGCGTGCCCGCCAAGCGGGCGAGCGTCAGCTCCGCCGCCGCCGCATCAAAAGAGCGGCGCGGCAGATGGGTGTCGACCCCGACCGCGTGACCTCCGCCGACATCGACATCCCGCTCAGCTACGGCGACGGCTACCGCGGAAGCGGCAGCGAGATCGACATCCCGCTCGATGACCCCGCGCCGCGCAAAAAGAAAAAGAAGCGCCCTGCCGCGACGGGTGCGGATATCGACGTCGCCCGGCACGATGAGGGCAACGCCAAGGACATCGATCTCTCGGTCGATCTACAGAATATCATCGACCGTGCGACGCGCGCCAATGGCAGCGACACCACCATCGGTCACATCGCCGAGGACATCTCGCAGGAGAAGCGCCGCAGCCGCGTCAGCGAGGGCGCCAAGCAGCCCGACCCGCAGACCGTTCCCGTCAAGACGGGCAAGCGCGGCAAAAAGGCGGAGCTTGCCGCGCTGACGGAGGAGTTCAACAACATGGTTTACGAGAATAATGATTCTTTTGAAGAATCAAACGATAAACCGAGCTACCGTTTCCCGCCCGTGCAGCTCCTCAGCCCGCCGCGCGACACGAACGAGAAGAATGCCATGGAGGAGCTGCAAACCAATTCCCGCAAGCTGATCGACACCCTCAACAGCTTCGGCGTCAACGCCTCCATCGTCAATATCTGCCGCGGACCGTCCGTCACGCGCTATGAATTGCAGCCCGCGCCGGGCGTCAAGATCAGCAAGATCACGAATCTCTCCGACGATATCGCCCTCAACCTCGCCGCCAACGGCGTGCGCATCGAGGCGCCCATCCCGGGAAAGGCGGCTGTCGGCATCGAGGTGCCGAACAAGGTCGTCAGCACGGTCTCCATGCGCGAGCTGATCGACTCGGACGAGTTCCGCCGCGCGAAGAGCAAGCTGACCGCCGTGCTGGGCAGGGACATCGAGGGCGAGATCGTCGTGACCGACATCGCCAAGATGCCGCACCTGCTGATCGCGGGCACTACCGGCTCCGGTAAATCGGTCTGCGTCAATTCCATCCTCATCAGCGTTCTCTACAAGGCGACGCCCGACGAGGTGAAGCTTTTGCTGATCGACCCCAAGATGGTCGAATTTTCCAAATACAAGGGCATTCCGCACCTGCTGGTCAACGAGATGCTCAACCGATACAAGATCTTTTCGGAGTTCGACTGCAAGGACATCGACTCCTACAACGCGCTGATCGACCGGAATCTGCGCTATATCGAAAACAACCCGCCCGTTGAAAACGAGGAGGGCGAGCTGATACAGCCCGTCATGGAGATCAACGGTCTGCCCGTCGCCAAGGAGCGCATGTCCCGCGTGGTCATCGCGATCGACGAGCTCGCCGACCTGATGATGGCGGCGCCGAGCGAGGTCGAGGACAGCATCTGCCGTCTGGCGCAGATGGCGCGTGCCGCGGGCATGCACCTGATCCTCGCGACCCAGCGCCCGACGGTCAACGTCATCACGGGTCTGATCAAGGCGAACGTCCCGAGCCGCATCTCGCTCAAGGTCAGCTCCAACATGGACTCGCGCACCATCCTTGACGCGGGCGGCGGCGAGAAGCTGATCGGACGCGGCGACATGCTGTTTTCACCCGTCGGCGCGCCCAAGCCCATCCGCGTGCAGGGCTGCTATGCCTCCGAGGAGGAGATCGAGAGCGTGACCGCCTATGTCAAGCGTTCCGCCAAGGCGGAGTACAATGCCGAGATCGAGGAAAACATCAAGCGCATCGAGGCGGAGGGCATCGGCAGCGGCAAGAAGGACGGCGACGAGGAGAGCAGCGATATCCGCATCGACACGAAGATGGAGGAGGCGATCCAGTTCGTCATCGAGAGCGGACAGGCTTCCACCTCCATGCTGCAGCGCCGCCTGAAGGTCGGCTATGCCCGCGCCGGCAGGATGATCGACGACATGGAGCAGCTCGGCATCGTCGGCCCGCACCAAGGCTCCAAGCCGCGCGACGTGCTGATGACCTACAACGAGTGGCTGGAGCGCCGCAACGTTCTGCAAAACCGACAGGATTGATTGATCCGAAACCGCTTTTTGAAAGGAGGCAGCGGCATGTTTCTCCCCATGAACGTCAAAGAAATGAAGCAGCGCGGCTGGGACGCGCCCGACTTTATCTATGTCAGCGGCGACAGCTATGTCGATCATCCCTCCTTCGGAGCGGCGATCATCACGCGCGTGCTGGAGGACTGCGGCTGCCGGGTCGTGTTCCTTTCGCAGCCTAACTGGCGGTCCGACGCGGATTTCATGCAGTTCGGCAAGCCGCGGCTGGGCTTTATGGTCTCGGCAGGCAATATCGACAGCATGGTCGCGCACTACACGGTCGCCAAGCGCCGCCGCCATGACGACGCCTACACCGCAGGCGGCAAAAACGGCAAGCGCCCCGACCGCGCGGTGACGGTCTACTGCAACATCATCCGCAGGCTCTACCCCGACAGCCCCATCATCATCGGCGGGCTGGAGGCGTCCCTGCGCCGCTTTGCACACTACGATTACTGGAGCGACAGCGTCATGCCGTCGATCCTCTTTGACAGCCGCGCGGATATCCTCGTCTACGGCATGGGCGAGCTGCAGACCGTCGAGATCGCCAAGCGCCTTGCCGCAGGCGATCCCGTGGAGGCGCTGCACGATCTGCGCGGCATTTGCTATCAGGTCAAAACCAAGGACTATGTGCCGCAGTCCGCGCTCGAGCTGCCCGCCTTTGAGCGGGTGCGCGACAGCAAGCGCGACTACGCGACAGCCGCCCGCCGTGAGCTGGACGAGGCGGATGCGGTGCGCGGCAGGACGCTGATCCAGCGCCACGGCGACCGCCTGCTGGTGCAGAATCCGCCGATGGCGCCGCTCGATACCAAGCAGCTCGATTGGGTCTACGCCCTTCCGTACGAGCGTTGGTACCCCGACTGCTACGAGCCGCTCGGCGGCGTGCCGGGCATATCCGAGGTGCAGTTTTCCATCACCCACAACCGCGGCTGCTTCGGCGCGTGCAATTTCTGCTCGCTCGCCTTTCATCAGGGGCGCGCCGTCACCGTCCGCAGCGAGGAGAGCGTGGTGGAGGAAGCGAAAAGCTTTGTGCGGGACAAGCGCTTCAAGGGCTATATCAGCGACGTCGGCGGTCCCACGGCAAATTTCCGCCTGCCGTCCTGTGAGAAGCAAAAAAAGCTCGGGCTGTGCAAGGGCAGAAAATGTCTGGCGCCCAAGCCTTGCCCGCAGATGCAGGTCAGCCACGAGGAATATTTACATCTGCTGCGCCGCCTGAGACAGCTCGACGGCGTCAAAAAGGTCTTTATCCGCAGCGGCATCCGCTTCGACTACCTGATGGAGGACGAGAGCGACGCCTTTTTTGAGGAGCTCGTCCGATACCACATCAGCGGACAGCTGCGCGTCGCGCCCGAGCACTGCTCGGCGGCGGTGCTCGACAAGATGGGCAAGCCGCATATCGAGACCTATAAAAAATTCTGCGAAAAATTCTACGCCCTGACCCGAAGGGAGCACAAGGAGCAGTATGTGGTGCCGTATCTGATGAGCTCCCATCCCGGCTCGACGCTGAGGGATGCGGTCGAGCTGGCGCTTTTCTGCAAGAAGCAGAACATCCATCCCAAGCAGGTGCAGGATTTCTATCCCACGCCGGGGACGATCTCGACGGCGATGTTTTACACGGAGCTCGACCCCTACACGCTCGAGAAGGTCTATGTCCCCAAGACCGAGGAGGAAAAGGCGATGCAGCGCGCGCTGCTGCAATACTTCATCCCCGAGAACCGGCAGAAGGTCATCAAGGCATTGATCGCCGCCGGCAGGCGGGACTTGATCGGCAGCGGCAAAAACTGCCTGGTGGCGGGCGCACCGCCGAAGAGCGGCAGCGCCCCGGCAAAAAAGAAAAAGGACTTCTCCCGCTATTCGCGCAAAAAGAAGTAATTAAGTCCGCGCAGTTAAGGTTTGTCATGACGGTCACCGTCAGTCCCGCGTTACAGCATACAGGTGACAATAGGTTTTTTGATTTCTCACTACAGCTATTACAAATTATACTTGACCTTTGCACAAAAAAAGATTATACTAATAGACGGTATATTACAATAATGTACAGATTTTTTCATCGAAAGGATTAGATTGATGGGAGTTTATGAAGAACTTGTCGCGAGAGGCTTGATCGCGCAGGTGACAGACGAAAAAGAAATCCGAGAGCTGGTCAACAGCGGAAAGGCGGTTTTCTACATCGGCTTTGACCCCACGGCTGACAGCCTGCATGTCGGTCACTTCATGGCGCTGTGCCTGATGAAGCGACTGCAAATGGCGGGCAACAAGCCCATCGCCCTGATCGGCGGCGGCACCGCGATGATCGGCGACCCCTCGGGACGCACCGATATGCGCCAAATGATGACCAAGGAGACCATTCAGCACAACGTCGACTGCTTCAAGGAGCAGATGAGCAAATTCATCGACTTCTCGGACGGCAAGGCGATGATGGTCAACAATGCCGACTGGCTGCTCGACCTCAACTATGTGGAGCTTCTCCGCGAGGTGGGCGCCTGCTTCAGCGTCAACCGCATGCTGACCGCCGAGTGCTACAAGCAGCGGATGGAGCGCGGCCTGAGCTTCCTCGAATTCAACTATATGATCATGCAGTCCTATGACTTCTATGCTCTCTATCAGCGCTACGGCTGCAACATGCAGTTCGGCGGCGACGACCAGTGGAGCAACATGCTCGGCGGCACCGAGCTGATCCGCCGCAAGCTGGGCAAGGACGCCTATGCCATGACCATCAACCTGCTGCTCAACTCCGAGGGCAAGAAGATGGGCAAGACCCAGTCGGGCGCGGTGTGGCTCTCTGCGGAAAAGACCAGCCCCTATGAATTCTACCAGTACTGGCGTAACGTCGACGACGCCGACGTGGTCAAATGCCTGAAAATGCTGACCTTC
>CACZWQ010000008.1 GCA_902784855.1 uncultured Ruminococcus sp.
ATTCCTATTTCTTGATTGGTTTGAATTTCGAAAATGTGGCCCCGCGTGTAGTGGCTGGTGTGCGAACGGATTATTTGGGGTTGTTTGGTATAATAGGTATATCATCATTTATCATTGTATATCAACGTATACGATTATCCCGATACACAAAGGAGCGGCTATATGAAACTCTCACAGCTTTTGCAAGCATGCAACCACACCATCCTCAGCGGCGCCGATCTCGACATCTGCGACCTTGTCTACGACTCGCGCAAGGCAAGGGAGGGCGTCGCCTTCGTCTGTCTCAAGGGCTACACCTCCGACGGTCACAAATTCGCATCCTCCGCGGTGGAAAAGGGCGCCTCCGCGCTCGTCATCAGCGACGACCTCGATTTTGACGTCCCCGAAGGCGTCACCGTCGTCAAGGTCGACGACACCCGTCTCGCCCTCGCGCTGATGAGCGCCGAGCTGTTCTGCCATCCCGCCGACGAGCTCAAAACCGTCGCCGTCACCGGCACCAAGGGCAAAACCACCACCACCGCCATGATCGCCGAGATCTTCGCACACGCGGGTATCCAAACGGGCACCATTGGCACGCTGGGTATCGTCTACGGCGGCAACACCTACAAAACCGACAACACCACCCCCGAGAGCTACGAGATCCAAAAAGCCATGCGCGACATGATCGACGCGGGCTGCCGGGCGATGGTCATCGAGGCGTCCTCCATCGGACTCAAGCACCACCGCCTCGCCGGCATGACCTTCGACGTCGGCGTGTTCACCAACTTCGGCGACGACCACATCGGCGGCGTCGAGCACAAGGACATCGACGAGTACCGGTTCTGCAAGAGTCTGCTCTTCCGTCAGGTCAGAAACGCCGCCGCCAACTGCGACGACCCCGCCTACCTCGACGTCACCCGCGACTTCAAGGGACACCTGCTCACCTTCGGCTTCTCAAACACCGCCGAGCTGCGCGCCAAGAACGACAGGCTCCTCTCCGACGGCGGCTTCATCGGCGTCCACTTCGAGACCGAGGGACTCAAGACACTCTCGCTCGACGTCGGCGTGCCCGGCGTGTTCAACGCATACAACGCGCTCGCCGCCGTCAGCGCCGTCAGCTTCTTCGACGTCCCGGACGAGGCGATCATCGCCGGACTCCGAGTCGCCCACGTCAAGGGCAGGGTCGAGCCCGTCAAGGTGCCCGGCAGCTACAGCCTGCTGATCGACTACGCCCACAACGCCATGTCCATGGAAAACGTGCTCAACACCCTGCGGCAGTACCATCCTCACCGCCTGATCACCCTCTTCGGCGCGGGCGGCAACCGCCCCAAGGTGCGCCGCTTCGAGATGGGTGAGACCTCCGGCAGACTGAGCGATCTGTCGGTCATCACCGAGGACAACTCGCGCTTCGAGGACGTCATGGACATCATCGAGGATATCAAAACCGGTCTGCATAAGACCGACGGCAAATATGTAGTCGTCCCCAACCGCAAGGAAGCGATCCGCTACTGCATGCTCAACGCCGAGGACGGCGATATCATCGTCCTCGCGGGCAAGGGTCACGAGGATTATCAGGAGATCAAGGGCGTGAAGTACCACATGGACGAGCGCGAGCTGATCGCGGAGATCATCGAAGAAGAGGGTCTGCGCGACGATGCAGGCAACCATTGATCTATTATATCAAAATACGCGCTGTGCCGATTGCGTGCACAGCGCGTTTTCCTTTGCCTGCCGTCACATGCCGTAGACGTTCAGCAGGATGTTTTTGATCTCGTAAAGGTTCTTTGACAGGTCGACGTAGTAGTTGTGCGGATTCTCAAACCGCTTCACCTCGTCCCACAGCAGGTCGACCTGCTCACGGCAGTAGGCGGCGATCTCTTTGATCGACGGCTGTTTATAGACGCATTCGCCGTTTCGG
Organism: uncultured Ruminococcus sp.; assembly: GCA_902784855.1. Lineage (GTDB taxonomy): Bacteria > Bacillota > Clostridia > Oscillospirales > Acutalibacteraceae > Ruminococcoides. Next base: position 1,898 of record CACZWQ010000008.1, read on the forward strand.
AAAATCGGCACCGCCAGCTCCCGCGCGGTAAAGTCCGTAAGGGTCTTGGTTTTCCATGTCGCGTTGGGGTCGAAGATGGTGTGCGGCTTGCTGTCGTCGACGGTCTCGTCCCAGACGCACAGCTCGTCGGCGAGCGCCTTGCCGCTCTCGCGGTCGTAATAGCGGTAGAGCTTCTTGAAATGCGGGTTCGTGATCTTGGCGGTGTTCTCGCTCACCTTGATCTTCGGCACGATCTCGCCGCTCTCGTCCTCGACCGCCACCAGCTTGTAGACGCCGCCGAATACGGGCGACTTCGCCGAGGTGATCAGCCGCTCGCCCACACCGAAGGTGTCTACCTGTGCGCCCTGCATCATCAGATCGCGGATCAGATACTCGTCGAGCGCGTTGGAGGCGGTGATGGTGCAGTCGGTCAGCCCCGCCTCATCGAGCATCCGGCGCGCCTTCTTCGAGAGGTAGGAGATATCGCCCGAATCCAAGCGGATCGCGCACTTGGTCTTGCCCTGCGGCAGCAGCACTTCTTTGAACACCTTGATGGCGTTCGGCACGCCGCTCTTGAGGGTGTTGTAGGTGTCGACCAGCAGCGTCGGGTTGTCGGGATACATCTCGCAGTACGCCTTGAAGGCGTCATATTCGCTGTCGAACATCTGGATCCACGAGTGCGCCATAGTGCCGCCCGCGGGAACGCCGTACAGCTCGTCGGTCAGCGTACATGCCGTGCCCGCGCAGCCGCCGATATAGGCAGCCCTTGCGCCGAGGACGGCGCCGTCGGCTCCCTGTGCGCGGCGGGAACCGAATTCCAGCACCGCTCTGCCCTGCGCCGCGCGGACGATGCGGTTCGCCTTGGTCGCGATCAGCGTCTGGTGGTTGAGGCTGAGCAGCACGAAGGTCTCGATCAGCTGCGCCTCGATCGCGGGCGCCTTGATCGTCATCATCGGCTCGTTCGGGAACACGGGCGTGCCCTCGGGCACCGCCCAGATATCGCCGCTGAACCGGAAGTCGGCAAGATACCGCAAAAACGCCTCGTCAAAAATGCCCTTCGAACGCAGATAGGCGATATCCTCCTCCTCAAAGTGCAGCTCCTTGATATAGTCGATGACCTGCTCCAAGCCCGCCGCGACCGCAAAGCCGCCGTTGTCGGGCACCCTGCGGAAGAACACATCGAAGTAGACGTTCTTGCGGTAGAATCCGCTTTTAAAATATCCGTTAGCCATGGTGAACTCGTAGAAGTCGCACAGCATGGTGAGGTTTTCTTTTTTCATAGGTAACATCTCCCTGTCACAGTCTGGTTCCATTGTAGCAACCGAAAGCGGATTTGTCAAATTTTTTGCGCCTGCGGGCGTTTTTCTTTGCCCGTTCCGACAATCCTCTGACAGAATATCGAAAATATTTTCGAATATCACTTGATTTATTAGAACGTTTGTGCTATAATCAAGTCATATTCGAACATACATACGCAAAGTAACACAGGATCCATCACCAAAACCATGTATCTCGCCATCGATTTAAAATCCTTCTACGCCTCTGTGGAGTGCGTGGCGCGGAAGCTTGACCCGCTGGACGCCAACCTCGTCGTCGCCGATCTCAGCCGCACCGAAAAAACCATCTGCCTTGCCGTTTCGCCGTCGCTGAAAAGCCACGGCATCTCGGGACGCGCCCGCCTGTTTGAGGTGGTGCAGCGCGTCAAAGAGGTCAACGCCCTGCGCCGCAGCAAGCTGCACGGCAGGGACTTCTCGGGCAAAAGCACCTCGCACGCGGAGCTGCAGCGCTGCCCCGACAAGGCGCTGGACTATATCGTCGCGCCGCCGCGCATGGCGGAATACATGCGCGTCAGCACACAGATCTACGGCATCTACCTGCGCTACATCGCCCCCGAGGACATCCACGTCTACTCGGTGGACGAGGTGTTCATCGACGCGTCGCGCTACCTGCGCACCTACCACATGACTGTCCGCGAGCTTGCCTGTACATTGATCCGCGCCGTGCTGAGTGAGACGGGCATCACCGCCACCGCGGGCATCGGCACCAACCTCTACCTCTGCAAGATCGCCATGGATATCGTCGCCAAGCGCATGCCGCCCGACGAACACGGCGCGCGTGTCGCCGAGCTGGACGAGCAGCGCTATCGCGAGCTGCTGTGGGATCACCGCCCGATCACCGATTTCTGGCGCATCGGCGGCGGTTACAGCCGCACGCTGGCGCGCTACGGCATGTTCACCATGGGCGATGTGGCGCGGATGTCGCTGATCAACGAGGCGCTGCTCTACCGCCTGTTCGGCGTCAATGCCGAGCTGCTGATCGACCACGCCTGGGGCTGGGAGCCGTGCACGCTGCGCGACATCAAGGCATACCGCCCGCGGGTCAAGTCCCTCAGCTCCGGACAGGTGCTCAGCGAGCCGTATGACTTCGGCAAGGCGCGGCTGATCTTGCAGGAAATGGCGGATTCGCTGACGCTCGATCTGGTGCGCAAGGGGCTGCTGACCGATCAGGTGGTGCTGACCGTCTGCTACGATATCGAAAACCTCAGCGACCCCGCACGGCGCGAACGCTACCGCGGCGAGATCAAGACCGACGGCTACGGCAGGCAGGTCCCCAAGCGAGCCCACGGCAGCGAAAATCTCGGCTGCTTCTGCTCATCCACCCGAAAGATCACCGAGGCGGCGCTGCGCCTGTTTGACCGCATCGCCGACCCCGAGCTGCTGGTGCGGCGGCTGTACATCGTCGCCAACCACACCGTTTCCGAGCGCAGCCTCGACCCCTCGCAGCGCAGCGAGCAGCTCAGCCTGTTCGACGCTTTGGAGCCGCCCCGCGATGCCGACGCCGCGCGCCGCGAACGCGATATTCAAAAGACCATTCTCAAGCTGCGCGCCCGCTACGGCAAAAATGTCGTCCTGCGCGGCATGAACTTCAAGGAGGGCGCGACCGCCGTCGAGCGCAACCGGCAGATCGGCGGTCACCGCATGTGAACACAATGAACGCTTATACCGATATACTCCCTCTCCCCCGCCGTCAGTCCCGCACCCGCACGCCCATGCCGATCTCGGAGCGCGCGGCGCAGTTCGCACCCTTCGCGGCGCTGTCGGGCTATGACGAACACCTCGCCGAGCAGGCGCGCCTGACCGACAGGCGCCCCGCCGTCTGTGACGAGGACGCCCTGCTGATCAACGATAATCTCAGCCTCCTGCTGCACGCCCCCGAGCGGCTGTGCGTGCACCTCTCCTATTATATCCCCGACGCCCGCAAGCCCGGCGGCGCGGTGCGCGACAAGGAGGGTGAGGTGCGCCGCGTCGACACCGTGGCGCGCACGCTGATCTTCTCCGACAAAACCGTCATCCCTCTCGATGACATTTTATCTCTTGCCATTCTCTGAGTTTCGTGCTATACTGTTTGTTAACACACAGAAAAGAGGTACTGTAAACCATGGGTTGTAATCACGATTGCGCCTCCTGCAGCAGCAACTGCGGCGGCGAAAATGATTTGCACGAAAAACTGAACGAATTCAGCACCGTCCGCCACGTGATCGGCGTCGTGTCGGGCAAGGGCGGCGTCGGCAAGAGCCTTGTCACCGCGCTGCTCGCCGTCACCGAGAACCGCCGCGGCAAACACACCGCCATCCTCGACGCGGATATCACGGGCCCCTCCATCCCCAAGTCCTTCGGCGTCACCAAGAAGGCCGTCGGCAACGAGCTGGGCATCCTTCCCGTGCGCACCGAGACCGGCATCGAGATGATGTCCATCAACCTGCTGCTGAAAAACGACACCGACCCCGTCATCTGGCGCGCGCCGATGATCACGGGCACCGTCAAGCAGTTCTGGACGGACGTGCTGTGGAACGACATCGACTTCATGTTTGTGGACATGCCCCCGGGAACGGGCGACATCCCGCTGACCGTGTTCCAGAGCATCCCGCTCGACGGCATCATCGTCGTCGCCTCGCCGCAGGAGCTGGTGGGCATGATCGTCGAAAAGGCGGTCAAGATGGCGGAAATGATGAAGGTCCCCGTGCTGGGCGTCATCGAGAACATGAGCTATTTCCAGTGTCCCGACTGCGGCAGGCGCCACAGCGTCTTCGGCGACAGCCACATCGACGAGATCGCGGCGAAATACAACACCCGTGTGCTGGCAAAGCTCCCCATCGACCCCGACCTCGCGGCAAAGGTCGACGCGGGCAAGGTCGAGATGTTCGAGGGCAGCTATATGGACGAAGCGGCGGATATGCTCGAATCGCTCACCGAAAACCGATAACCGAATCACAAAAAGGGCAGGCTAAACGGCCTGCCCCATTTTTATTGAAAAGTTTTTTATGTTTTTCGTTAAAAACCTATTGACAAACGAAATATTTGTGCTATACTGTACTTAACGTTAAACGTTAATTAATTTACTTTTTCAAACCCAAGGAGGCAATATCATGGAAACTTCGATCAAGAGAAAAATCAACATCTTCGGCAAGGTAGGCAAAATCATCACCACGGTCCTGATCGTGCTGCTGCTCGTCGCAGAGGGCTTTCTGCTCACAGGCGGCGTCATCGTCGCCCTCGTTCCCAAGGAAGCGGTCACGGCGGACGTCACCGGCACCGCCGATGTCCGGGTAGACGCGAACGTGCTCGGCATAGACGAAAACAATCAGCTCGCCGTCAAGGCGGGCGGCAGCAAGATCGTCCTCGGCGACCTCGGCGAGAAAGCAAAGGCGGATATCGACGTCAAGGACGGCGTCGTTCAGGTGCAGCTCGGCGTCAAAAACATGCACTTCAACCTCTGGGACGCGCTCAAGCTCATCATCTTCTCGATGTTCAGCCTGGCGGCGGTCATCGTGGCGCTGTACTTCTTCAAGGCGCTGATGAAGGAATTCTCCCTCTGCGACACACCGTTCAGCGACGGCGTCATCCGCAAAATGCGCAATTTCGCCATCGCCCTGATCCCGACCATGCTGCTCTCCTCCCTGTTTAAGAGCGTCGCGGGCGGCATGCTCGCCGATCGGTTCACCTTCGACTTCGACCTGCTCCCCGTCGCCTTTGTGGTCGTCGTGTTTGTGCTGACCGCGATCTTCCGCTACGGCGCGCAGCTCCAGCGGGAGCATGACGATACCGTCTGAGGTGCGCCATGGGAAGGATCATCGTCAGACTCGACCGTGTGATGGCGGACAGGAAGATCGGGCTCAACGAGCTCAGCGAACAGGTCGGCATCGCGAACGTCAACCTCAGCAAGCTTAAAAACGGGCACGTCAGCGCCATCCGCTTCTCCACGCTCATCGCCATCTGTGAAGCGCTCCGCTGCCAGCCGGGCGACCTGCTGGAATACGCCGCGGACGAAACCTAGCAAAATATCAAAATGAGGCTGTCACGACATGGTGACAGCCTCTTTCAATCCTTATGAAAATACCTTTGTGACAGTCTTGGCGAACAGGAACAGGCTCAGCAGCGTGAACGGGATGATCAGCACTGCGCGCGCCCAGATCAGGATGCGCACATGCTTGTCGCCGCTGACCTTGAGCTTCACCTGCTTTTCGGGGTGGTTGAGCGCCAGCAGCATGATCGCGCCGATCACCGCCACGCCCGCAAACATCGGCTGGATCTTTTCCAGCAGCTCGATCTTGTCGCCGAGGTAGTTGTCGATGTTCGCGTAGGAGCTGCCCGACTTGTATTCGACCGTGTAGCCGAAGAGCCGCTGCACAAGCGACTTGTTGATGAACCGCACTTGGAACATCTTAGAGCCGCGCAGCACCAGCCGCATCATCATCGCAAACTGCATCGCCGTGTCGAAGATCGCGTTGTACAGGCGCATCTCATCGTTCTGCACCAGCACGATGTAGAGGAACGGCGTCAGCGTCGCCAGCCGGTAGAACGAGAACGGCGAGAACATCAGATAGGCGGTATAGGTCACGGTGATCATATACACCGTGTACTTGGGCAACAGTGCGGCGCCGTCCGAATCGTCGAGCCGCCGCGTGTAGCAGTAAAAATAAATCAGCACCAGCGCGATGGCGAAGAACGAAATGCCGCCGAAGCTCGTCGTCAGGTTGACGGGGAACATGTCGCGCAGCATCTGCTTGGCGGGCCCCGAGGTCATCGACTCCGCATAGCCGGGCGCGCCGTAGAAGAACAGCTTCTGCACGATCAAGCCGGAGGAGACGAGCAGCGCCTTGCCCGCCAGCTTGAGAAAGTTCTTCTCGCTGAGCATGACGACCGCCATGAACGGCAGCAGAAAGAACGGCTTGATGGCGATCGCCAGCACCGACCACGCATAGAATGCACGGCGCTTTCCTTTCAGCAGGCAGTGGATCGCGAGCACCGAGGAAGCGATCATCAAAATATCGTTCTGTCCCGAGTAGCAGACGGACAGGTACAGGTAGGTGGAGCTTGCGGTCAGGTACATGACCCACACGCTCTTGTTCCGGTCACCCGTGACCGCATAGGCGATCTTCTTGGCATAGACCAGCATGACGACCGCAACGAGCACCAAAAACAGCTTGGAATACGCGAGCATCAGCGGCGAGTCCATGATCATTTTGCCGGAAAACCGCTGTATCGCCCAGATGGGCAGGTTCCAGACCGACCACGGGAGCACCGACATGATCTCGCTGCCCATGTGCGCGTGATGGACGCCGTAGGGGTTGGACGCGGTGTAGGCATAGAAGCCGCGGAAATTCCCGTCGGCGATGCAGTCCCACACGTTGGTCGACCAGATGGTCAGGCTCTGTGAATCCCATGTAGACGAGCAGACAAAGACGAACAGTCCCGTCACGATCGCCAGGATCCACTCCGCCAGCAGCACCTTATCGCTGCGGTAGACAGATAAAAATGTTTCTTTTACCTTCATAAAACACTCCGTGGATGTGATTACTTATTGAAAAACGGCAGGTAGCCGCCCAGCGAAAACAGGGCGATGCCGCAAAACAGCACCAGCATACCGATGACCTTTTTCTTGGTGAAGCGCTCCTTGAGGAAAATCGCGCCGAGCACCGCCACAAAGATGTAGCCCGCGCTCTCCAAGATCGGACCCGCCGAGACGTCGACAAAGCGGTAGCAGTACATCGTGATCAGCATCGAGCAGAAAAACATGCCGTAGGCGATGATCACCAGCGGATTGAGATACTCCCGGATGCGGCTGTCATAGGTTTTATCGGCGCTCTTTTTCAGGAGGATCTGCGATACCGAGGAAATCAGCACCGAGCCCAGAAACACACACGAAAAGATCGCCGTCAGCATTTCCTTACTCATTGTTCGACACCACCAATACCACGCCCGCAAAAACGATCAGCGAGCCGACGATCTTATACCATGTGATATCGTCGCCCAGAATCAGCGCGCCCCACAGCATGCCCCAGGCGATGCAGATCGCCTTGTTGGTGAACGCCACGGTCAGCGGCAGCTTTTTGAGCACCTGCTGCCACAGCAACGCGTAGATGCCGAGGAACAGCACCGCCAAGCCCGCGAACAGGAAGAAATAAAACGACAAAAAATCGCAGGCGAACGCCTTTTTCATAAAGACGCCCACGAATGAATAGAGCAGCAGGATGGCGTGCAGCACCGCATAGGTTTTGATGTCAAATTTCCGTTTGTTCTTATTTTCCATGCTTTTCGTCCTCAAAGCCCACCCTGCGGCGGATGACAAACTGCGGCGCGCGGTTGATGCTCAGGTAGATCCTGCCGACATACTCGCCGACCATGCCCAGCATGAGCATGATCATGCCGCCGACAAACAGCAGCACCGCCATGGTGGAGCTCCAGCCCATGGGCGCCAGCGGGTTGAACAGCTTGTTGATGATGACGTACACGCCGTACAGAAAGCCGACGATCGCGGTGATAAAGCCGATGAAGGTCGCAAAGCGCAGCGGCTTGACCGAGAAGGACGTGAAGCCGTTGATCCACAGCAGCATCAGCTTTTTGAAGCTGTAGCCCGAGCTGCCCTCGGCGCGCTCGCGGTGGTCGATCTCCACGTTGCACACCCGCTTGGTGGCGCGAAGCAGCAGGCCGCTCATATAGGGATAGGGATTCTCATAGCGGAGCACCTCGTCGACGACATAGCGCTTGCAGGCGAAGTAGCTCATGATCTTCAGCTTTTTCGGCTTGCTCAGCAGCCAGCGCGCCATCAGGTCGTTGACCTTGCTGCCGAAGTTGCGGAAGCCCGAGTGCTGCTTGGATTTATACTCGGCAAAGACCAAGTCAAACTCGTCCAGCCTGTCGATCAGGCGGAACATTTCGTTGGCGGGGGTTTGTCCGTCGTCGTCGAGACAGACCACGATGTCGCCCGTCAGGTAGGTAAAGCCCGCCATGATCGCCGAATGCTGTCCGAAGTTGCGCGACAGCTCCAATCCCCTGACATGGGAATTTTTTTGCGCCAGCGCGGCGATGACATCCATCACGTTGTCGGGCGAGTTGTCGTTGACCAGAATGATCTCATAATCGTAGCCGCCGTGCGCCGTGACGGTCTCGACGATCTCGTCGACCACCGCGCCGATGGTGTGCTCCGAGCGGTAGCAGGGAATGACAAAGGAAAGCTTTTCCATGGATTACCCCTCTTTTTTCCAATCTCTGCGCAGGATCCCCATGAACACCATATCGTGCGCCTCGCCGTCGATGATCACGTCGTCGCGGAAGGTGCCCTCATAGCGGAAGCCCGCGTTTTCATAGCTTTTTTGTGCGCGGAGGTTCTCGGCGAACACGCGCAGGTAGACGCGGTTGAGCCCCAGCGTCTCAAAGGCATAGCCGAGCGCCAGCCTTGCCGCCGCCGAGCCGATGCCCTTGCCGCGGCAGGAATCCTCGCCGATAAAAATGCCGTACTCGCATTTTTGATTTTGCCGGTCGATGTCGCGCAGATACACCGAGCCGACTTCTTGCTCCGTCTCTTCGTCGATGATCATAAACTGGGCGACTTCACCCGTCTGCACGCGGTTGTGAAACCAGTTGAGGTGGTCGTCGCGGGTCAGCGGCGTGCGGTAGATAAAATGCTCCATCACCGACGGGGCGTTGCGCCACGCGATGATCTTGTCGGTATCCGCCTCGGTGATCGGACGGATGCGAACCGGATGCTTCATATGCGTTTCCTCATTTATGATAGAATCGGATCACCGTATCGATGACCTTGTTGATGTCCTCGTCGCTGAGGCCGTAGTACATCGGCAGGCGCAGCAGTCTGTCGGATTCCCGGGTGGTCACCTCATCCGTGCCGTGGAAGCGTCCGAACCGTTTGCCGGCGGGGGCGCTGTGAAGCGGGATGTAGTGGAACACCGCAAGGATATCGTTCTCCTTGAGGAAGGAGAGCAGCGCGGTGCGCTCCTCCAAATCCTTCGCCTTGAGGTAGAACATGTGCGCGTTGTGCTTGCACTCATCGGGAATGATCGGGCGCTGCACATATCCCTTTTCCTCCAACTCGGCGAACGCCACGTAGTATTTGTTCCATGAAGCGAGGCGGTCGTTGTTGATCTTCTCCGCCTCCTGCAACTGCGCCCACAGATAGGCGGCGTTCATGTCGCTGGGCAGGTAGGACGAGCCGTGGTCGACCCATGTGTATTTATCGATCTGACCGCGCAGGAACACGCTGCGGTTGGTGCCCTTTTCGCGGAGGATCTCCGCCTCCTCGATCTTCTCGGGATCCTTGATCAGCAGCGCGCCGCCCTCGCCCATGCTGTAGTTCTTGGTCTCATGGAAGGAGTAGCAGCCGTAGTCGCCGATCGCGCCCAGCGCCTGTCCCTTGTATTCGGACATCACCGCCTGCGCCGCATCCTCCACGACCGCAAGGTTGTGACGGCGGGCGATCTCCGTGATCGTGTCCATCTCGCAGGCGACGCCCGCGTAGTGAACGGGCACGATCGCCTTGGTCTTGTCGGTGATGGCGTCCTCGATCTTGGTCTCGTCGATGTTCATGGTGTCGGGACGGATGTCGACGAACACCAGCTTCGCGCCGCGCAGCACAAAGGCGTCCGCAGTGGAGCAGAAGGTAAACGAGGGCAGGATCACCTCGTCGCCCGGCTGAATGTGGAGCAACAGCGCCGCCATCTCCAGCGCGTGGGTGCAGGAGGTGGTCAGCAGCGCCTTGGGGCTGCCCGTTTTCTCCTCCAGCCATTGATGGCACTGCTTGGTAAACGGACCGTCGCCGCAGATTTTTTGATTTTTGACCGCCTGCATGATCAGGTCGGGTTCCGTTCCGAGGAACGGCGGTACATTAAACGGTATCATATGATCCTTCCTTCCGAAAAAAGCGGATATCGAATATTCCATACCAGATTATTATATTATAACAAAAAGTAAAAGTCAAACCAAACAACGCCGTTGTGCGCCCTCCGGGAATAGAAAAATCAGCCGCGCCGCCGCAATTTTTTATACTATTTTCTGATAAAACGCTTTCAAGCAGATGTCAGCGGAAAATTTCGCAGAGCAAGGCGGAGGACGCAGGAATCCTGACGGATTCCGAGGAAGACAACGCAGCTATGCGGAATTTAACGCGACAGATGTGATAGGGTTTTATCAGAAGATAGTATTATCCATTATTTCTGTCAGGCAGCGTTCGGCATGCTAAAAGGGCGCGCCGCGCAGGCACGCCCCTTGGTAACGGGTTTTTGATTATTCTTCCGTATCGAGCATGTCCTCTGCGGGAGCGTCCTCGTTATCGTCATCGTCATCGGCGAGATCTGCTTCGATGCCGCCCTCAAGCACGGTGCGCTCCTCCTCGGGCTGTGCAGCCTCCTCGTCCTCCGTCTTGAGCTCGAAGCCGCTGATGAAGGAATACGGGATGCCGTAGCCGAGCGCGACTGCCGCCAGCGCGGTGATCGTGCTGAGCTTGCCCGTCAGCTTATCCGCCGCAAAGAAGTCGTGGAACGGCATGAACGTCGCCAGCGACGCGATGATGATGAACAGCGTCGGCAGCACCAAGACAACGAGCGTGAGGATGGACAGACGGAATTGTGCCTTGCCGTCGCCGACTCTCGTCGCGTAGAACAGCAACAGACCGAATACCGTGTAGACCGCGATATTGATGAGCTGACCGGTTACCGAATCCATGGATGCGGTAAAGTTAGAGAAGAAATTCGCGCAGATGATGAACGCGAGGATCAAAAATGCCGAGAACAGCAGGTTGATGTGTTCTTTTTTATCGGGTTTTCTCATGGATATGACCTCCAAAATCACAAAAATATAATGTCATCTAATACTTTACCACATAATCCAAAAAAAATCAAGCCGGCCGCGTGCCGCGGCTGTCAGGGCGACCGCGTGCCGCAGCTGTCAGGGCGACCGCGTGCCGCGGCTGTCAGGGCGCCTTCTTAAAAGTCGGTTTGCCAACTACGTCGGGCTAACGGCGCGTCAGGACGTTGTGCGTGTGCCGTAATCGGGCTTTCTCTGTCATATGTTAGCTGTACGTCTGAAAGTGCGTTTATAAAACGTCGGTTGAACAACTTCGTCGGATTAACGGCGCGTCAGGACGTCGTGCGTGTGCCGTAATCAGGCTTTCTCTGTCATATGTTAGCTGTACATCTGAAAGTGCGTTTATAAAACGTTGCTCCACAATGCCTTTCTAACGCGGGACACTGCATTTTTCAAAGTATCAACCGTCAGAAGCGCGGATTGACCTCCGCGGCACGCGGACGCGGATTGGGTGCAGCGTCACGCTGCCGGGCTGAAAAACAGGTCCAGCCGTTTTCTTGGCGTTCCTCGATGATATCAAAATATTGGCTGACGCCGCGCTTGACTTCCTCTGCGCGGGTGTCGATGATACCGCTCATGATATACACCGCGCCGGGCTTCATAAAGTCGCGCACGCCCTCGGAGAGAAAGAGGATCGCGTCCGCCACGATATTGGCGAGAACGATATCATACTTTCCCCGCACCTTCTCGGTGAAGCTGCCGCAGATCGCGGTATAGCGGTCGCCGACGCCGTTGAGCGCGGCGTTCTCTCGCGCGGTCTCCACCGCTTTTTCGTCGATATCCACGCCGACCGCCTCCTTGGCGCCGCACAGCAGCGCGGCAATACCCAAAATGCCGCTGCCGCAGCCGACGTCGAGCACGGAGTCGCCCGGCTTCATATATTTTTCGCACATTTCCAGACACAGCCGCGTCGTCTCGTGACCGCCCGTGCCGAACGCGAGACCCGGGTCGATCTGCAAGGCGACCCTGCCCTGCGTGTCGACGTTCTCGTACCAGCTCGGCACGATCATCAGCCCCTTACCGACCGGCAGCGGGTGGAAATACTGCTTCCAGTTGTTGCGCCAGTCCTCCTCGGCGCAGTCCAGCAGCTCGATCTCATGGGCAATGCCCTCGCCCTCATAGCGCTGCGACAAAAATGCCACCGCCTCGGCGGGCGACACGTCCGGCTCGAGATAGATGTGTACAAACGCCCTGCTTCTGTCCTTGCCGAGCAAGTCCTCGTCGATCAGATCGACATGGGCGATCTCCTCGACCACCTGCTCCATGTCGCGGTAGTCCTCGATGTAAATGCCGTAGGGCACGACCTCATTGGCGATATCGCTCGCCCTGTCGATATCCGCGGCGCTGACCGCGATCTTGATTTCCGTCCAGTTATCCATCATTCGTTAAAAAACCTTTTCAATTTCTCAAAGAAGCTCTTGCGGTTGGCGTAGTTCTTCTCTGTTGTCGATTTGCCGAATTCGCGCACCATGTCCTTCTGCTTGGCGCTCAGGCTCTTGGGGATCTCGACCACGATACGCACATACTGGTCACCTCTGCCCTTGCCGCCGAGGTGCGGGATGCCCCTGCCCTTTAGCTTGAACACGTCATTGGGCTGGGTTCCCTCGTGGATGGTGTACTTGACCTTGCCGTCGAGCGTCGGCACGATGACCTCCGCGCCGAGCACCGCCTGCGGGAAGGTGATGGGAAGATCGCACCACACGTCGTCTCCCCTGCGCTCAAACAGGCTGTGGCTGCGCACGTTGACATAGACGTGCAGATCACCCGCGGGGCCGCCGTTGTAGCCCGCGTTGCCGTGGCCGCCGACGTTGAGGATCTGCTGATCCTTGATGCCCGCGGGGATGGTGACATCCACGGTGCGGCTTTTGCGCTGGCGTCCCGAGCCGCTGCACTTGCGGCAGGGATTGTCGATGATCTTGCCCGTGCCGTGACAGGCGTCGCAGGAGCGCTGGGTCTGGATCACACCGAAGGGCGAGCGCTGGTTGATGGTGACCCTGCCCGAGCCGCCGCAGGCGGAGCAGGTCTTGGGCTGTGAGCCCGCCGCTGCGCCCGTGCCGTGGCACTCGTCGCAGGTGGAGACGCTGTTGAAGGAGATGGTCTTTTTGCAGCCCTTCGCCGCCTCCTCAAAGGTGATGGTGACGCTCGCCTCCACATCGCTGCCGCGCTGAGGGGCGTTGGCGCGTCCCTGACGTCTGCCGCCGAAGCCGCCGAAGAAGCTGGAAAAGATGTCGTCGATGTCAATGCCGCCGCCGAACGGATTGCCGCCGCCCGGCGCGCCCGCGCCGAAATTGGGGTCGACGCCCGCATGGCCGAACTGGTCGTAGCGCGCGCGCTTATCCTTGTCGGACAAGACCTCGTACGCCTCGTTGACCTCCTTGAACTTTTCCTCGCACGCCTTGTCGCCCGGGTGCAGGTCGGGATGGTATTTTTTGGCGCTCTGTCGGAACGCCTTTTTGATCTCGTCGTCACTCGCGCCCTTGTTCAGCCCGAGCACCTCATAGTAATCTCTTTTCTCTGCCATACTCTGTCCTCCGTTGCCGTGAAGCTGATAGCTTTCAATTCATTCCCGAATAAAACGCGGCATCCCCCTTTTATTCGGGAATAGATTGAAACCGCCTGAAGGAGCTGCCGAAGCAGCTCCTTCCGCGATGTCAAAAACCGGTTTAGTTATTGCCGTCAACGTCGGTGAAATCCGCGTCATAGACATTGGGGTCGCCGCCGTTATTGTTATTTTGATTGGGGTCCTGATAGTTGCCGCCCGGCTGCGCGTTGCCCATGTCAGGCGCGCCCTGCTGGGGAGCCGCCTGCTGATACAGCTTCGCGCTCACCTCGTAGACCGTCTTTTGGAGATCCTCCTTGGCGGCGTTGATCATGCCGATATCGTTCTTCGCGATGGCGTCCTTGACAGCCGCAGCCTTGGTGTTGATGGCTGTCTTGTCGGCGTCGGCGAGCTTGTCGCCGTTCTCGTTGACGAGCTTCTCCGCCTGATAGGCGAGGTTCTCCGCCTCGTTCTTCGCGTCGACCTCTTCGCGGCGCTTCTTGTCCTCGGCAGCGTACTGCTCAGCTTCCTTGACCGCCTTGTCGATGTCGTCCTTGCTCATGTTGGTAGAGGAGGAGATGGTGATCTTCTGCTCTCTGCCGGTGCCGAGATCCTTTGCGGAGACGTTGACGATGCCGTTGGCGTCGATGTCGAAGGTAACTTCGATCTGGGGCACGCCGCGCATGGCGGGAGCGATGCCGGTCAGCGCGAACAGACCGAGCTGCTTGTTGTCGCGGGCAAATTCACGCTCACCCTGGAGCACGTTGATCTCGACCTGCGTCTGGTTGTCGGCAGCCGTGGAGAAGATCTGGCTCTTCTTGGTGGGGATGGTGGTATTTCTGTCGATGATCTTGGTCATGATGCCGCCCATGGTCTCAACGCCGAGGGACAGCGGTGTGACGTCGAGCAGCAGCAGGCCTTCGACCTCGCCGCCGAGCACGCCCGCCTGGATCGCGGCGCCGATCGCCACGCATTCGTCGGGGTTGATGCCCTTGAAGGGCTCCTTGCCGATGAGCTTCTGCACCGCGTCCTGAACGGCGGGGATTCTGGAGGAGCCGCCCACCATCAGCACCTTGTCGATCTGACCGATGGACAGACCGGAGTCGGACAGCGCGGAACGGACGGGACCCATGGTCGCCTCGACGAGATCGGCGGTCAGCTCGTTGAACTTCGCTCTGGTCAGGGTGAGGTCGAGGTGCTTCGGACCGGTCTGGTCGGCGGTGATGAAGGGCAGGTTGATGGAGGAGGTGGTCACGCCGGAAAGCTCGATCTTGGCTTTCTCGGCAGCCTCCTTCAGGCGCTGCATCGCCATCTTATCGGATGACAGGTCGATGCCTGTCTCGGTTCTGAAGGACTGCACCATCCAGTCGATGATGCGCTTGTCGAAGTCGTCGCCGCCGAGGCGGTTGTTGCCCGCCGTGGCAAGGACCTCCTGCACGCCGTCGCCCATCTCGATGATGGAGACGTCGAAGGTGCCGCCGCCGAGGTCATATACCATGACCTTCTGGTCGTTTTCCTTGTCGACGCCGTAGCTCAGTGCGGCTGCGGTCGGCTCGTTGATGATTCTCTTGACGTCGAGACCCGCGATCTTGCCCGCGTCCTTGGTCGCCTGACGCTGGGCATCGGTGAAGTAAGCGGGAACGGTGATGACTGCCTGGGTGACGGTCTCGCCGAGGTATGCCTCCGCGTCAGCCTTGAGCTTCTGCAAAATCATCGCGGAGATCTCCTGCGGGGTGTAGTTCTTGCCGTCGATATTGACCTTGTAAGCGGAGCCCATTTCGCGCTTGATGGACGAAACGGTGCGCTCGGGGTTGGTGATCGCCTGGCGCTTTGCCACCTGACCGACCATTCTCTCGCCGTTCTTGGAAAACGCGACGACGGACGGAGTGGTTCTGGCGCCTTCCGCGTTCGCGATGACGACGGGCTCGCCGCCTTCGATGACTGCTACACAAGAGTTGGTTGTACCTAAATCTATACCGATTGTCTTTGCCATAATGTTTTCCTCCCAAATGTTGATAATTGTATTTTATGATAAGGGTTGATTGTTAATTGGTTACCTGTACCATCGCGTGGCGGATGATCTTGTCGCCGATCTTGTAGCCCGTCTGATAGACGGCGGCGAGCTTGCCGGAGCCGAGCTCCTCATTGTCCACCATGCCGATGGCGTTGTGCAGGTTGGGGTCGAAATCGTCGCCCACCTTGCCGAACGCCTCGATCTTGAGCTTTTCAAAGGATTTGTCAAGCTGGTTTGAGATCAGCTCAACGCCCTTGAGGATCTCGGGGTCGGCGTCCTTTAGGTTTTCCAGCGCCATGCGCACGCTGTCTGCCACCGGAAGCAGCTCCTTGACCGCCTTCGACGTCGCGTCGTCATAGAGCGAAAGCTTTTCGTTGGCGGTGCGCTTGCGGTAGTTTTCATATTCCGCCGCGAGCCGCAGGTACCGCTCCTTGCCGGCGGCGACCTCCTGCTCCAGTGCTTTGATCTTTTCTTCTTTTTCGTCTTTTTCCTCGGGCTGCTCCCCGGCAGCCTCTTCGGCGGTCACTACCTCCTCGGTCGACTCAACCGCCTCGTCCTTTTTCTTCTTGGACATCGGATTACCTCCTCCTGCTATAGTTCGATCAGCTCGCCGATCAGCTCGCCGACGTTTTCTGTCACACATTCCAGCACCGAAAGCGTTCTGCCGTAATCCGTCCGCAGGGGACCGATGACCGCCAGCACGCCTGTCGCCGCGTCGTCCACCGTGTAGCGCGCCGAGAATACCGCGCTGCGGCTCAGCTCCGTTCGGCTGTTCTCACTGCCGATGGAGACCGACGGGGTCTGCGGCACCCGCTCAAGCATCGCCGCCAGATCGCGGCTGTTCTGCAAAAACTCCCAGACGCGGTGCGCGCCCGTCATGCTCTCCTGCGCGACGCTCATCAGCTTGCCGTAGCCGCTGTGGCAAACGCTCACCTGCGCCGCCTGCTCGCAAGCCTCCATCACCGCCATCAAGGGCGAGGTCATGAACAGCGACAGCTCGCCGAAGCCCGCTGCCTTCGTTTGAATAAACGGCCGCGTGACCCGGCTCAGCGGGATGCCCGCAAAGGACTCGTTGAGCGCCTTGTCGAACACCTGCAAGATCTCGGGGGTCAGCAGGAATTCACAGCGAAACAGCTTTGTCTTGATGACGCCGCTGGAGGCGATAACGACCGCCATGCCCGCATGGGCGCCCGTCGGCACGAAGCTGATGCGGCGCACGCGCGCCTGCTCGCCGTCCGGCGTGGTCGCCAGCGCGATGCAGTCGGTCAGCCGTGACAGCGTGTCCGCCGCGCCCTGCAGGATGCTTTCGGGCGAATCCGCGCTGCGCGAGAGCATGTCGCGGATGACCTCTCTGCCCTGCTCGGAAACGGGCGTGCGCTCCATCACGTTGTCGACGTAGTAGCGGTAGCCCCGCTCGGTGGGTATCCTGCCCGCCGAGGTATGCGGCTGGACGATATAGCCCTGCTCACTGAGTTCCGCCATGTCGTTGCGCACGGTGGCGGAGGAAACCTTGAGTCCCGCATCCGCCAAAAGCGTTTTGGAACCGACCGGCTCGCCGCTCCGGATAAAGCGCTCCACGATAGCTGAAAGGATCTTTTGCTTTCTCGCAGCAGGTTCCATACCCTTCACCTCGGTTTCTGTTGAGGGATTAGCACTCTCGATGGTCGAGTGCTAACTGCTATGCTTTTACTATAACCCCAAAGTCAGTAAAAGTCAAGAGAATTTTTCATTTTTTTCAAAACTTTCACATTTATCACCCGCACATCACATTGACAGAAGCCCTCTCAGGCTGTATGATAATAAGGAAACCGCGATCCATGTCGCGCCTGTTACTGCGCAAAACGGCATCGGCGGCTTCCTTCATTTCGTTTCCTTCGGAAAGCAGGTGCAAGTAATGGATATCCTTCAATATGTTTATGTATTTCTCTGGGCGGCGCTGGCAGTGGCGACTGCGGTCACGGCGCGCAAGGAGGGCGCTACCGCCTTGGTGATGACGGGATTCTTCGTTTTTATGACCGTATGGTACGGGATCCGCGCCTTTTTCGGCGTGGCGATGTTCGACGGCGCCTTGGGCGTCATCTTCAAATGCGTCATGGCGGGCTTTGCGGTCGCGCTGGGGCTTGTCTGGTACTTCAAACGCCGCGGGCAAAAATGATCGCCCCCACATGTTCAGTTTTAGATAGTATTCGCCACAATATATGGGGCATATGCGGTGCCGATACAAAAATTCGCAGTTTTTTTGAAAAAAAGCTTGATTTTCACAGTCTTTTATGCTATCATATTATCCATATGACCGATATTTAAGGAGGTGGGACAATGGCAAACATCAAGTCCGCAAAGAAACGTGTTAAGATCATCGCGACAAAAACAGCTCGTAACAAGGCTGCTAAATCCGCTCTCAAGACTGCGATCAAGAAAGCGTACTTCGCTGTTGACACCAATGCTGACAACAAGCAGGAGGCGGTCCGTTTCGCAGTTAAGAAGATCGACCAGGCTGCCGCTAAGGGCATTCTTCACAAGAACACAGCCGCGAGAAGAAAATCCAACCTTACCAAGCGCCTCAACGCGACTGCGTAAGAGCGTTTTCAAAAGCAAGCACTTGAAAGCAGAGTTTTTCTCTGCTTTTTTTGTTTTCCTGTTGACATTTTGGGAAAAGTTGTATAAAATATAGTTAGTATATTGTGTTCTTATCGTCAATAATATTACACACGGAGGTTTCACCATGAAAAACAGGAAATTCTTTTGGATCATCGGCATCATTTCAGTTGTAGCCGCGCTTTCAGCAGCATTGACCGCGTTCTTCATCGTAAAAGACAAGCAGAAAAAAGACGACGAGGAACTGATGGAGTACCTCGACAGCGCCATCGAATAATCACGTGCGCCCGGCAAATCGCCGGGCTCTTTTTTTGGAGGAAACAACATGATCGAAACCGAACTCAACCGCCTGCTCGAAAATGCCAAGCGAGATCCTGCCCTCAAAGAAGCGCTGCTGAAGACCCGCGAAACGGACGACCCCGTCGAGGATTTTTGCGCGCTCGCACAGAAAAAGGGATATGATATCCAAACGGGCGAGCTGTTCACCCTCGGGCTGACAGAAAACGACGCCAAGCTGCGCAGCGTCAACGGCGGCGGCGTGAACGCCGTCGCCGGCTGGGACGACGCCTATGAGCAGTTTTTTACCGCGCTGATCTGGACATCGTAGCGGCGGCGTGCTTTGTGTTTTATCTCTTATTTCTTTTGATTTTTCTATAAAATTTTGTTGAAAACTTCTTGCATTCTTCCTCCCGCTGTGCTATATTTTATTTATGGAAAAATAAAATTCATAAAAGGAGGAAAAAACTATGAATTCAAATTCCATCAAAAAGTATGTAGCCGAATTTATCGGAACGATGGTTCTGGTCGTATTCGGCTGCGGCACCGCCATGCTGGTCGGCTGTGACTCCGTGCTCGGCTGCGGCTATATCCTGACCGCGCTGGCATTCGGTCTGGTGATCGTCGCCATGGCTTACAGCGTGGGCAACATCTCGGGCTGTCACATCAATCCCGCGGTTTCGCTGGGCGTGCTGCTGAGCGGCGGCATGAGCGTCACCGATTTCATCGGCTACGTCATCGCGCAGTTTGCCGGTGCGCTGGCAGGCTCGGGCGTTCTGGCTGCGGTTTTCGCCATGGGCGGCGTGATCGACAAGACCGGCACCTACACCGTCAAGGCGGCTGAGGGCAGCCTGCTTCCCGTTGCGGACGTGCAGACGTCCTTTGGCTTCGGCGCCAACACCATGGCAGGCGTCGGCGGCAACCACTTTGCGGGTCTGATCGTGGAGATCATTCTCACCGCGGTGTTCGTGTTCGCCATTCTCGGCGTGACCTCCAAGAAAGCCGGTCACGGCTCCTTCGGCGGTCTGGTCATCGGTCTCACCCTGACCCTGATCCACATCTTCGGCATCGGTCTCACCGGTACCTCCGTCAACCCGGCGCGCAGCTTCGGTCCCGCCATCGTCGCGATGTTCACCGGCAACTTTACCCCCATCGCCTGCTTGTGGGCGTTCATTCTCGGTCCCTGCATCGGCGCCGCACTCGCAGCCATCTGCTACAAATACTTAGAAGGAAAAAAAGCAGCATGACGGCAGCGTGACGGCAGCGTGACGCTGCACCCATGGCGCCTATTAATACGTTTACTATAATCGGAAGCCGTCATTAACGGCGCGCTATAACGCGTGAATTGACGGCTTCCTTTCTTGCGAACGTTGCATGCGCGGGCAGCGTGACGCTGCACCCAAGGCGCCTTTTAGTACGTTTGCTCTAACGGCAACGTTCATCAACGGCGCGCTATAACGCGGGATAATATGGTAACCGTTCACCCAAACCTTGCACGCGCGGATTGGATGGAACGTCACGTTCCCGCGCGCGGATTGGGTCAAGCGTCACGCTTGCGGGCTTGAAACCTTGTCAGATTATTTGAGGAGGGCGTGTAGGAATAATGGCATTCTTGTGCTGCCGCGCCGCTCTCTCCCTCTTTTGGCGTCCCGCTATATACTATGCCGAAATGACGCCGCGGTGCGTGTTATGCGGATACCCCCTTGCAACTTTTCTGCGGGACTGCTATAATAGGCTCGGGAGATGATTTGATGAACAACGAAATCTATCAACAGGCTAAACAGGCGGCAAAAGAGATCACGGAAGCCGCCGGACTGAAACCGGGCAACATCCTCGTGGTCGGCTGCTCCTCCAGCGAGGTGGCGGGCGGCGTCATCGGCCACGATTCCAGCTTGGAGACCGCCGAGGCGGTTTTCGCGGGCATTTATGACGTGCTGAAAGAGAAGGGCATCTATCTCGCCGCGCAGTGCTGCGAGCACCTCAACCGCGCCATCTGCGTCGAGCGTGACGCCGTGCCGGGCGCCGAAGAGGTCTGCGTCGTGCCGCAGCCCAAGGCGGGCGGCTCCTTTGCGACCACCGCCTACCGCACCTTCCGCGACCCCGTCATGCTCGAGGAGATCAAAGCCGACGCGGGACTCGACATCGGCGGCACCCTGATCGGCATGCACCTCAAGCGCGTCGCCGTTCCCGTGCGCCTCAGCCTTGACCACATCGGCAGCGCGATTTTGCTCGCCGCGCGCACAAGACCGAAATACATCGGCGGCGAACGGGCAAAGTACCAATAAGCACCCACGCCTCCCCCGTATCGGGGGAGGCGAAATATCGGGAAAGGGTTGAAAAAGCAATTGAGATCCTTCATCATAAAAGCAACTGAAGCGGTTTCCTTTATTGTGCTCGCTGTCGCACTGCTTGCCAATCTCTACAAATTCGGCGTCTACGCGGCAGGCAGGTCAAATTGCATGCTGATCATCGTGCCGCTAGCTGCCGCTGCGGCGGCGTTCTGTCTGTTCGGCGCACCGCTGCTGCGGCGGTGCCGCCGCCTGCTGTCCTTCACCGATGGCTTGACGGCGCGGCAGATGACCTTGATCCTGCTGGTGACGCTTGCCGCCGGCAAGATCCTGCTGGTGCTTTTGCTCGACCACAATATCCTGTCCCACGAGGACATGCGCTATTACCTGTACTTTGCACAGCAGATCGCCGACACGGGCGTGATCACGGACGGGTCGCTTTATGCGCGCCTGTTCCCCTACACCGCTGTTTACGGATTGTTTTTGTCGCCCTTTGTCAAGCTGTTCGGCACCGACCCCAAGGTGGCGACCGTTCTGATGTCGATTATGCTGACCCTCGCGTCGGTGATGCTGTTCGACCTCATCCGCCCCTACGCCGGCAAGAACAAGGCGTTTTGGGGAATCCTGCTCTATCACCTCTTGCCGATCGGGATGTTTCAGTCACTTGTCGTCATTCACGAGTCGGCGCTGCTGTTCTTTTCGGTGACGGCGCTTTGGCTGCTGCAAAGGGCGCTGCGCGAGGACTTGACGGCGCCGCGCCGTGTGGCACTGCTGCTTCTTTCGGGGCTGTCCGTCGCGTTCGGTGCGCGACTCAACCTCGGCGGCTTCGTGGTGATGATCGCCATTATCCTCTATGTGACGGCGAAGCTGCTGCCCGGAACGCGCCCTGCCAAGGTGCTGCTCAACGTGGCTGTCACGACGCTCTGCTACGCGCTCTGCGCCGTCACCGTTTTCGGCAGCTGCGCGGCTTTTCTGCAAAACGGCGTCATCCAACCCGCCGATCGAAAGGAAGCCAACGAGCGCATCATCGCCGAGACGGTTCCCTTGGCATGGACTGCCTATCTGGGCGCCAACGAAAAAACCGGCGGCAGGTGGAACCTCAATGACTGGGACACCTATCGGAAGTATTATGCCATGACCGACGCGCAGCAGGCGAGGGAATATCAAATCGATTTGGTACGCGACAGGGCGGCGTCGCTGGCGCGCGAGCCCGTGAAGCTGCTCGGGCATGTCGCGCGCAAAACCACCGCGCTGTGGGGCATTACATTTTTGGGATTCGAATACGGCGGCAGCGGTAATCACCTCAACGACTTCCTGCTCTACGCCGGCGACCGCGCTGTCTACAAGGGAATTCGGGCGGTGTGCTACGTGAGCAACATTCTGATTTACACGCTGATGCTGTTTTCCTGCATACGCAGGCGAAAAAACGCATCGCTACCGGTCACGCCCGCGCTGCCTCTCAAGCTGATCGTGATCGGCGTTGCGCTGGCGCTGGTGCCGTTTGAGATGTCGAACAAATACGTCAGCCACCTGCACCTGCTGCTGATGGCGATCGCGGTGCTGAGCTGCGGCGCGTTTATGGAGAACTCCGACCGCCTGCGCGATAGGCTCTTTAAACAAAAAAGAAAAAATCAAACAGGACGTGCCATATAACACGTCCTGTTTTTCTGTATTCGTTTATAATTGATTTACTCGCAACGTTATAACGCGCCGTTGATGGCGGTTTCCGATTATAGTAAACGTATTAAAAGGCGCCCCGGGTGCAGCGTCACGCTGCCGCCGCCTGCTACCAGGGGATTACGGTTTTGGTCAGGTCGGTCACGCTTGTCATGTTGTTTTCGTCGAGGAAGCGGTTGAGTCCCTCGTTGATCTTCACCGGCGCATAGGGGTCTGAGAAAAGCACCGTGCCGATTTGCAGCGCCGTCGCGCCCGCCATCAGCATTTCCGCAGCGTCCTCCCACGTCGAAATGCCGCCCATACCGATGATCGGCAGCTTGACGGCGTTGGCGACCTGCCACACCATCCTCACCGCCACGGGGAACACCGCCGCGCCGCTGAGTCCGCCCGTATTGTTGCGAATGATCGGGCGGCGGGTATGGATATCGATGCGCATGCCCGTCAGGGTGTTGATCATCGAGATCGCGTCGGCGCCCGCAGCCTCAGCCGCCTGCGCGATGGACGCGATGTCGGTCACGTTGGGGCTGAGCTTGACGATCAGCGGCTTTTTGCAGGACTTTCGCACTGCCGCCGTGATATTCTCCACACTCTCGCAGCTCGTGCCGAACTGCACGCCGCCGCTCTTGACGTTGGGGCAGGAGATATTCAGCTCGATCATGTCCACGTCCGTCTCGCTGAGCTTCTCCGCCATTTGGCAGTACTCGTCGACGGTGTTGCCCGCGATATTCGCGATGACCACCGTGCCCTGCTGTTTGAGCCACGGCAGGTCCTCGCGGATGAACACATCCACGCCCGGGTTCTGCAAGCCGACGGCGTTGAGGATGCCCGACGGGGTCTCTGCGATGCGCGGCGGCGGATTGCCGTCGCGGCGCTTCAGGGTGATGCCCTTGCAGGAAATGCCGCCCAGCGTCGACAGCGGATAGAACTCGCCGTACTCTCTGCCGAAGCCGAAGGTGCCCGACGCGGCGATCAGCGGGTTGTTGAAGGTCACGCCCGCCACCTTTACCGATAAATCTGCCATCAGAACACTACCTCCTCCGCTTGAAATACGGGGCCGTTCTTGCAGACGTGCTGCATGATCTCCTCCCCGTTTTTGCGCACCTTGACCGCGCACACCAGACAGGCGCCTACGCCGCAGCCCATGCGCTCCTCCAGCGACACCTGACAGGGCTTTCCGTATTCGCGGCACACCGCCGCGACCGCCTTGAGCATCGGCGTCGGACCGCAGGCGCACACCTCGTCGATCTCGCCGATCCGTTCGCGCAGCAGGTCGGTGACAAAGCCCTTTTGACCTGCGCTGCCGTCGTCGGTGCACAGCAGCGTCTCGCCCAGCGCCTTGAAGTCCTCCTGCAAAATCACGAGCGACTTACTGCGAAAGCCCGTGATGATCAGCGGATCCTCGCACTGCTTGGCGGTCAGGAGCATGGGCGGCACGCCGATGCCGCCGCCGATCAGGCAGTAGCGCCTTCCCTTTTCGATCTGAAAGCCGTGACCCAGCGGTCCCAGCACATCCACCATGCTGCCGGGCTGCATCTGCGACATGATCTGTGTACCCGCGCCCTTGACCTGATAGACGAGCCGCAGCTCGCCGTCTGACGCGTCGCAGACCGAGATCGGCCGCCTGAGCGTTTTGGACGGGACATACACATGTGCAAACTGTCCGCAGGCGACGGGCAGGTCGTCCTGCCGGTACGCCAGCCGCATATCAAAAATGCCGTGTGCGATCTCCTCGTTGGACAGCAGCGGCAGCTGTCTGACGTCGTATTTCATCGTTCCACTCTCCTCATTTATTCATAGCTCAGCAGCAGGGTGATGACCCGGCGCTCCTTATTCGCGCCGAGCTTGCAGTTGTTGCTGATCTGCGGTTCATAATTGTTGATCTCGTTCGCCTCCGAAACCCACTGATAGGCGTAGTTCTCCACCATCTCGTCAAAGGTCTCCTGAAACACCAGCCCGTCGCTGACGAGGAAGCAGCAATACGGCTCCTGCGTCTGCGCCGCCTTTGCCAGATATTCGCCGTAGCCCTCGTTGTCGAGGCTGTCGATCTTCATGGCGTTGAGCGTAAAGTAATTGTATTTGGTGCTGTTGCACGGCGGCACAAAGCCGTTGCACCAGACCTCCTCCGAGCGGCTCTCGCTGTAGAGCGGCGAGATGATGTGATCCTTTTCGATCTCCGAGGTCGTCAGGTTGAAGTAGTAGTAGCGGTCGCTGCGGATGGGCGCCTCCTCAAAGTCGTCCCACGTCACGTCGACATGGTACCAGCTTTCGTCGAGCTGCACGCAGTTCCAGATGTGGTTGACGTTGCCCTCCACATCAAAGTCCTCCGCCTGCCCCTGGATGACCCAGCAGGTGACGCCGAGCTTCTCGCACAGCATTTGGAACGCGCGCGCATAGCCCTCGCACACCGCCGAGCCCTCGACGAGCGCGCCGTAGGCGTTCTGCTCGTTGGCGCGCACCTGATTGCTCTTGTGCAACTCCGCCGCCGCGGTGTCGTAGGCGCAGTTGTCGATCAGGTAATCGTGGACAAACAGCTCCTTTTCATAGTCGGTGCCGCCCACGGGCGCGCTTTCCAGCACCTCCTGCGCCTTGTTTTCCAGCGTCTCGCGCGCAGTGTCCAGCGCCTCGCCCTCCAGCTTGAAGTGCAGCTCCACCGACATGCCGTCGGCGTTGTTGGCGTAATAATACGGCTCCGATTCGTCGATCCAGAACACCTCGGGATGATCGTCCTTATACAGCTCGATCACATCGCTGACGGTCTGGATATCGTCAAACCGCTCGCAGACAAAGCCCTTGCTCTCCGATTGACCGACCGCCTCGTCGAGCTGCGCGTACAGCCGCCTTTCCCGGTCACTTTGCAGCGATTGATAGCCAAAACCCGTATATGGCAGCGTCTCCACTTCGATCAGCGAGGATTGCCGACGCGAGACCGCAGGGAATCCGCCCTTGGCGGCTTCTTCAAACAGCCAAGAGCATCCCGAAAGAGTCGTTGTCGCAAGCAGCAGCGCTGTGATTGTCAATACGGAGCTTTTCTTCATTATTTCACTACCTCGGCGACGCCCTTGACGGCGCGCGTCACATCTCCCTTGTTACTGTGTCCCATGACCTTGCCGTTAAGCTCGGCAAGATAGCTGTCGCCCGACGCGGTGAACACCACGGTGTCGCTGCCGCCGTCGGCAAAGGTGTAGGTCACGGCAAGCTCTTCCTTGCCGCTTCCGGCGGCGCTTGCCTTGCAGTCCGCCAGCTTGATCAGCGACACCTTGTCATAGAAGGCGGTAAAGTCGCCGAGCGGCACCTCTTTGCCGCCGCAGGTGACGGTGGTGACGGTGGTTTTGCTCTCGTCGCCGTCGTCGTCGGTGGTCACGGATTCGCGCGATTCCAGCGCAAAGTCATAGGTCTTGCCGCCCGCATTGACGGTCATGCTCGTCAGCTTCTCCATCTTCGGGTTGCAGGCAAACTCGCCGCAGAGCTTCTCAAAGCTCGTCATGCACCACGGCACCTTGTCGGCGGCGATGACATAGACCACGTTTTTGCCGTCCGCCATCAACAGGACGTCGCCGTCCTTGTCGGGCTTGCCGGCTCTAAGCTTGACGGTCGTGTCGGGATACTCCGCCGTCAGAGTCGCGGCGGGCTTGTCCATGCCCAGCTCGGCAAGCTGCTTGGCGGAGGGGTTGACCATCTTCACCGACTTGGCAAGCAGACCTCTGATGCCGCCCGCCACGATGCTGCTCTCGCTTTCGTTTGCCAGTCTTTCGTCGGGAGACGTCATGCGGAAGGTGGCGAAGTAGTTTTCGTCGGTGTTGGGCACCAGCTCGATCTCCTTCGAAAAGGCGCTGCCCGCGAGTTTGATGGTGCTCGCCTGATTGTTTTCGTCGTTGTCCGCCGCATCGTTGACGGTGAGGCTGATCAGATCGGTCAGTCCGTCATCAAATACCGAGACGGTCTGGGTATCGGCGACATACACCGTGTCGGCGGTGCCGAATTTGATATAGGTGCCCGCCTGCTGGGGCGCGTCGCTGCCGACAATGATGATCGCGCGGCTGCCGTCCTCATAGGTGACGGTAACGGTGGAGCGCGGCTTGTCAAAGCCGAATTCGGCGCCCTTGTTCTTGTCCATCGTCGCCACCTTGGTGAAGCTGAGCGATGCCGCGGCGTTGGCGATCAGGTCGGGATTGCCCTTTTGCAGGTCAAAGTCCTCGTAGCCCTTGATGGTATAGACGGTCGCCTCGCCCTCGGGCGTGTTGCTGATGACGTCGAGGGTGCCCTTGGCGTTCTCGATGTGGATGGTCGAGATGTTGGCGGGATAGTATTCCATCAGCGTGCCGTAGCTGTTGTTCTTGATGTTGCCGTCCTTGTCGGTGACGATCTCCACCTGATGCATGCCGTCCTTGTCGATGTGGCGGATCATGTCGATGCCCTCGTCGATGGTCGCCGCCTGATTGTCGCCGCTGCCCTTCGGCAGAAACACCAGCAGCAGCACGACCGCCGTCAGCACCGCCGCAGCGGCGGCGCCTATGATGATTCCCTTTTTCTTATTCATTATCGGTTCCTCCTGCGAATCCAAAGGACGATCCCCAGCGCGAGGATCAATCCGGGAATGACGAACATGAACACGATCATCACGGTGTTCGAGGTCTCGGTGCTCGGCGCGCCGAGGGTCGTTTTTTCGATGTTCTTGCCCTCGATGACAACGGTGTTGTCCTCCTTTTGGGTGAGGGTGTTGACGATGTTCATGAAGAACGCCGCGTTGTTGAAGCTCGGGTAATTCAGCTCAC
>CACZWQ010000009.1 GCA_902784855.1 uncultured Ruminococcus sp.
CCGCGGAAAAAGGCTATGTCGGCAAGCCCTTTACCGTGAGCGGTGAGATCACCGAGAACGGCGCGCTCCTGAACGTCGGCGGCTCCGTGACCGTCACCTTTAGCAGCGGCGGACCCGAAGCCGAGGGAGCGGTGAGCTATACCGTCCCCGTCGTGAACGGCAAGTACACCTGTGATGTTCCCGCGCTGACCAAGGACAATGAAAATATCTGGGCAGTATGGTCGGGCGACGGCGATTACCGCGACTTGATGGTGATGGAAAGGATCAACGTATACGCGATCTCGGTCGCGACCGTGTATGTCTCCCTCGCCGAGGAAGATGTCAAGCAGTTCTACCACACGGGCGAGGAACTCAACGTCGCCAATCTGTATATTTGGATTTTCTGGATGGACGGCACCGAGGAGGAGATACCCGTCACCCCGGATATGGTCAGCGGCTTCGACAGCAGCCGAGCGGCTGAGTTGATCCTCTCGGTTGCCTGCCCGTACCCGTATGACGACGAGATCACCTATGAGGTGTGGATCAAGGAAAGGGAGATCCTGATCGGAGATGCGAACGGCGACGGCAGGGTGGATGTCCGCGATGTGACCGCCATTCAGCGCCACCTGGCAGCAATTGAATTGATAACGGAAGAACAGCTCGCCGCTGCCGATACCAACGGCGACGGCAGGGTCGATATCAACGACGCGACACATTTGCTGATGTATCTGGCGGAGTATGATGTGGTACTGGGACAGCAGAAGGCATAAGGCAGCCACAAAAAGTATCGCACAGCGCTGTCATATAAAATTGCCCCCCGGCTTTTGCCGGGGGGCGTCATGCTTTCAATCATTCGGTCAATATGACCCGTCGGTCTTTTTCAGCTCCTCAAAGTCAACGCCGAAGTTGACGGCGCTGCCCTCCTGCGCGGCGTAGAGGTCGGGCTGCTTTTTGCTCCGGTAGACATGGTCCCAGCGCGTGGACGCCTCGACGACGCCCTTGCTGCCGCGGTAGGTGTTGACCTCGCGCAGCATCTCCGACTGTCGGCTCGCGGCGCGGTCATGAGCGGAGGCGTTGCTTTGGAAGATTTGGTGCTGCACATCGGCGGTGTAGGCGTTGGCGTCGGCGATGATCTTCGAGCGGCGGTCAAAGGACGCGGACTGCGCCTGTGCGATATTGCCCACCGTCTGTCCCGCAAGGCGCATGGCGTCGGCGCGCGCTTCCTCCATCGCGGGCAGGGCGTCGAGCGTGCGGGAGATCTTCTGCAACTGAGCGAGAGCACTGTCAAATGCCGCCTCGGTCGCGATCAGGGTGAATTCATACGGCGTGTACCAGAAATGATCCTGCTGCTGCACATTGACTGTCTGCGGGATCATGCGCATGCCGAACATGCCGCCCGTCGGCACCATCTGCACGGTGGGCACGGTGGAAATGCGCATCATGCGGATGACGCGGGTCTCGGAATAGACCATGAGCGTTTGCCCGCTCGGCGAGGTGCCGCGGTAGGCTTTGCCCGCCCAAGAGGCGGAGACGTCCAAAAAGCCCTGTTGCAAAAACCTCTGCACCATCTGCTGCTGCATGGCGCGCTCGGTTTCATCGGGCTGCGCCTCGCTGATTACGGAGAGAGAGTAGAGCCCGCAGCTCTGTGCCAGCGCGTCGCAATAGGCGTTCGCGTCATGGGTGGATTTCAGGCGGAAAAACGTCGGCGTGCGCGTGACAGTCAGGTCTTCCAGACGATTTTGCAGCATGGCGGTCTGCGGGGTATAGTCGATGTGCTTGTAAAAGCTCTCGCCCGTATAGATGATCTCAGCCGAGTCGTCGGGCGCGCAGAAGGTGACCGTCATCACGAAGGGATTGCTGACCAAGTCGAAGCGGCTGCCGTCGAGGGAGCACGCGTAGCGCCAGTCGGCGGGGATATAGGTTTTCAGCAGCGGACGGTTGCGGATGACGCTCTCGTTCGGCACGGTCAGACAGTCGACGACGCCTCTGCCGGCGGCGGGCATCAGCACGGGAGACGGCTCTGTGCGCGGGTGCAGCCGGTAGCGTGTGCCGCACTGCGGACAGGTGACGATGCTGTCGGCGCTGCGGCTGATGGGGGAACGGCATTTGGGACAGGCGAGTGTTTGAGTCATAGCGGCACCTCCGATGGTTGTATTATCATTATTATATCATAAATAACGCAAAAGAAAAGAGGCTGACGCCAAAAAACGGCGTCAGCCTTCTAATTCGGTTCAGTCGATCTCGACAACGACTTTTTCGTTGCTGCGGACGGCGGCGGTGCGGGCGATGGTGCGGATCGCCTTGGCAATCCTGCCCTTTTTGCCGATGATCCTGCCCATGTCGGGCTCCGCGACGTGGATGTGATAGGTCACGGTGCCGTCCTCGGCGGGCTCGTCTTTGTCGACGCGCACCGCGTCGGGCTCGTCAACGAGACCGCGGGCGATGATCGCAAGTAATTCCTGCATGTCGTCTCCTCCGCGATTATTCGATGACGCCGTTCTTCTTGAGCAGCGCCTTTACGGTATCGGTGGGCTGTGCGCCGTTGGCGATCCACTTCTTGACTGCCTCGGCGTCGACCTTGAACTCGCTGGGGTTTTTGAGGATATCGTAGGTGCCGACTTCCTCGATGAATCTGCCGTTGCGGGGATATCTGGAATCCGCCACGATCACTCTGTAGTAGGGAGCCTTCTTGGAGCCCATTCTTCTCAGTCTGATTTTTACTGCCATAATTTACACCTCTATAAAAAATTTGATATATGATTCACCAATTGCCTTGGATGAATGACTCGTTTAGAACGGCATGCCGTTGCCGCCCATGCCTCCCATGCCGTCAAAGGGCGCGCCGCCCAGGCCGGGGAGCATCATTTTCTTTTTTCGCTTGCCTTTTTTGCCGCCCTTGTTGAGCTGCTTGATCATTTTCTGCATCTGGTCAAGCTGCTTGATCAGGCGGTTGACCTCCTCGACGCTTCTGCCCGAGCCCGCCGCGATCCTGCGCTTGCGGGACGGATTGAGCAGCGAGGGGTTTTCGCGCTCGGCGGGGGTCATCGAGCGGATGATCGCCTGCAGCCAGTCGATCTGACGGTCGTTGATGTCGACGTCGTCGAGCTGCTTGCCCACGCCGGGGAGCTTGGAGAGGATGCCCTTGAGCGGACCCATCTTTTTGATCTGGTCAAACTGGCCGAGCAGGTCGTTGAAGTCAAAGCGGTTCGCCATGATCTTCTCCGCCATCTTCTCGGCTTCCTTCTGGTCGAGCTTGTTCTGCGCGTCCTCAATCAGCGTCAGCACGTCGCCCATGCCGAGGATACGGCTCGCCATGCGGTCGGGGTGGAAGGTCTCGAGATCCTCGAGCTTTTCGCCCGTGCCCGCGAATTTGATGGGCTTGCCCGTGACCGCCTTGACCGACAGCGCCGCGCCGCCGCGGGTATCGCCGTCGAGCTTGGTGAGGATGACGCCCGTCACCTCCAGCAGCTCGTTGAAGCTCTTGGCGACGTTGACCGCGTCCTGACCGGTCATGGAGTCGATGACGAGCAGGATCTCATCCGGCTCGACCTCCGACTTGATGTTTTCCAGCTCCTTCATCAGCTTTTCGTCGATGTGCAGACGGCCCGCCGTATCGAGGATGACCACGTCGTTGCCGTAGTCCTTGGCGTGCCTGACCGCCTTCTTGGCGATCTTGACGGGGTTCTCGTTGCCCATCTCAAAGACCGGCACGCCCGCCTTTTCGCCGACGACCTTCAACTGGTCGATCGCCGCGGGACGGTAGACGTCGCAGGCGACGAGCAGGGGACGGCGGTTTTGCTGTTCTTTGAGCATTTTGGCAAGCTTTGCCGAGTGGGTCGTCTTACCGGAGCCCTGCAAGCCGCACATCATGATGACGGTCGGGGGCTTTGAGGCGAATTCCAAGCGCGCGTTCTCGCCGCCCATGAGGGCGGTAAGCTCCTCGTTGACGATCTTGATGACCATCTGAGCGGGGGTCAGGCTCTCCATGACGTCCTGACCGACGGCGCGTTCGGTCACCTTGTTGGTAAAATCCTTGGCAACCTTGTAGTTGACGTCCGCTTCCAGCAGGGCGAGGCGCACCTCGCGCATTGCTTCCTTGACGTCCGCTTCACTGAGCTTGCCCTTGTTTTTCAGCCTTTTAAACGCTCTGCTGAGCTTGTCGGAAAGTCCTTCAAAAGCCATAAAAACCTCTTATTCTTTCAGTCCGCCCGCCAATTCGACGATTTGCCCGGCAAGGGCGGCGGTGTGGTTGTCGGATGCTAGCTCCGCGATCTGCCCGGCGAGGGCGGCGATTTGGTCGAGACCGTCCTCCACCTCGCGGAACCGGCGGCGCAGTCCCAGCTTTTCCTCAAATGAGAAGAGCTGCGCCTCGCCGCGCTTGACGCTGTCGCGCACGCCCTGACGGGTGATGCCGCACTGCTGCGCCACCTCGGCGAGCGACAGGTCGTCGTTGTAATACAGGTCGATCGTCTGCCGCACGCCCGGCTTGAGCAGCTCGCCGTAGAAGTCGAGCAGCAGCGAGACCTCGATGTTCTTTTCCATGTCACAGCTCCTTCGGGTCACAGCCCTCGTTTATTGGGAAGGTGTAAAGAAAAAAGCTGTACACCTTGGGTATTATAATACATGCCGCGGGATTTGTCAAGGGTTTTGCCGGATAAAAATCAAAAGCGGCGGTTTATTTGCTCTGTGCGCCTTTTACGTCAGTTAAGGGGTATTGTGCCCGACAACAAGCACAAAGAAACATAAAAATATCACCCTCGGATTGTATAACTCTACAAAAATGTAGAAAATCTACAATTTTTATAAAAAACACAGGAAATTATGGTTCAAATATGCTATAATTAATCTGTATCATTATTTGAGGAGACCTGTACTACGGAACAAATCATCAATATCGACAGAATGGAAAACGCGGTCGCGCTGTTCGGCAGCTTCGACAGCAACATCAAGCTTATCGAGCACGCCTTCGGCGTTCGGATCACCTGCCGCGGAAGCGAGCTGAAGGTAGAGGGCGAGGCGGAGCAAGCCGCCAAGGCGACCACCGTCATCGAGAGCCTTTTGCAGTTTTTGAGCCGCGGCGAGGCGCTGAGCGAACAGAACGTGCGCTACTGCATCGCGCTGGTCAACGCCGGCAGCGAGGAGAAGATCGAGCAGCTCGCGGGCGACTGCATCTGCATCACCTCCAAGGGCAAGCCCATCAAGCCCAAGACCATCGGTCAAAAGCGCTATTGCAGCCTGATCGCCCAAAACACCATCACCGTCGGCGTGGGACCCGCAGGCACGGGCAAGACCTATCTCGCGGTGGCGATGGCGGTCACGGCGTTCCGCAGCAAGCAGGTCAACCGCATCATCCTCACGCGCCCTGCGGTAGAGGCGGGCGAAAAGCTGGGCTTTCTGCCGGGCGACCTGCAAAGCAAGGTCGACCCCTATCTGCGTCCGCTTTACGACGCGCTCTTCGATATGCTGGGCGCCGAGACCTATCAGAAATACGTCGAGCGCGGCAACATCGAGGTCGCGCCGCTCGCCTATATGCGCGGACGCACCCTTGACGACAGCTTCATCATTCTCGACGAGGCGCAGAACACCACGCGCGAGCAGATGAAAATGTTCCTCACGCGGCTGGGCTTCAACTCCAAGATGGTCATCACGGGCGATATCACCCAGATCGACCTGCCGAACGGCGCCAAGAGCGGCTTGAAGGACTGCATCCGCATCCTCAAAAATATCGACGGCATCGGGCACTGTACCTTTGACGAAAAGGACGTGGTGCGTCATCGTCTGGTGCAGGACATCATCAAGGCTTACGCCAAGCTCGACGCCAATCCAAAGCGTTAACGGTTCAATTGACATAGTTCATTCATGCATTCTAACGAGAAAAGGGTGGTAACATGGCAGACAAAATCAGAGTAGTCATTACAAACAAGCAAAAGACCGTCAAGATCCCCACGGGTATCCGCATGCTGGTGCGCCGCTGCTGCAACGCGGTTTTGCAGCTGGAAAAATTCCAGGGACCTGCCGAGATCAGCGTCACCTTCACCGACAATGTCGGCATCCGCGAGCTGAACAAGCAGTACCGCGACAAGGATATCGAGACTGACGTGCTGTCCTTCCCGATGGGGGAAAACGGCGTCTATGACATCGATATGGAAACCGGCGCGAAGATTCTCGGCGACGTGGTCATCTCCGTGGAAAAGGCGCGCGATCAGGCGGCGCTGTACGGTCACAGCTTTCAGCGCGAGATCGGCTATCTGACGGCGCACAGCGTACTCCACCTTCTGGGCTACGACCACATGGAAAAGCTTGAAAAGGTCAGAATGCGTGAAAAAGAGGAGCTGGTGATGGAGCAGCTCGGCCTGCCCGCCTCCTCCAGCTACATCGTAGACAAGATTTAAATACAATTCAAACAAGGGGACGGTAAAACGCCCCCTTTTTAAAGGTGAAACGACATGAACCAAAATGACAGATCCGCGTTCATCGCCATCGTCGGCAGACCGAACGTCGGAAAAAGCTCCATCCTCAACCGCCTGCTGGGACAGAAGATCGCGATCGTCTCCTCCAAGCCCCAGACCACGCGCAACCGGATCACGGGCGTGCTGACCGAGGGCGAGGTGCAGCTCGTGTTTTTCGACACGCCCGGCATGCACAAGCCCAAGAACACCCTCGGCAAGTACATGGTGCGCTCCGTCAACGAGAGCGTCGGCGGCGTCGACTGCTGTCTGCTCGTCGTCGAAGCCGACCGCGAGGCGGGCAAGACCGAGCAGGATCTGATCGACAAATTCAAGGCGCTGCACATGCCCGCGATCCTCGCCATCAACAAGATCGACATGATAAAGGAAAAGGAAGTGCTGATGAAGCAGATCCTCTCCTACGCGCAGCTGTATGACTTCGAGGCGATCGTCCCCGTCAGCGCGCGTGACGGCAACGGCATGAACGAGCTGCTGGAGGAGCTGAAAAAGCAGGCGTGCGAGGGCGGACATTTCTTTGACGACGACACCCTCACCGACCAGCCGGAGCGCGTGATCGCGGCGGAGATCATCCGCGAAAAGATCCTGCGCCTCACGGACAAGGAGATCCCCCACGGCACGGCGGTGTTGATCGAGCGGATGAAGACCCGCGACAACGGCATCCTCGACATCGAGGCGACCGTTTTCTGCGAGCGCGAGACGCACAAGCGCATCCTCATCGGCAAAAACGGCGAGATGCTTAAACGGATCAGCACCCTTGCGCGGCAGGACATCGAGCGCTTCTTTGACTGCAAGGTCTATTTGCAGACATGGATCAAGGTCAAGGAGGACTGGCGCAACCGCGCCCAGCTCGTCCAGAACTTCGGCTACAACGAAAAGGATTTCGACTGACCGCGCCGCAAAAGACACGTAACAGTTATTTCCAATCATAATCTCCGTTTGTCCCGCAACACTATCCCGTGGAGGTGTTGCACATGGACGAACTCAACCACTGGTGGCTGTTCCTAAACTCGGGCAGCGTGCTGGATTACCTCGCCTACCGGCGGGAAAAGGAGTCAATGCGGCGGCGCGCCGACGCCGACCGCGAAGATCGACAGAACGATGAAATTTCGGACAGAGGGATTGATCATCCGCGAACAGAATATCGGTGAACAGGATAAGCTCGTCTCGGTTCTCACCAAGTCGCACGGCGTCGTCAAGGCGTTCGTGCGCGGGGCGAAGAACATCAAAAGCGGCAAAGGAGCCGCCACGGCGCTCTTGTCCTATTCGCTGCTGACCTTTCACGAGGGGCGCGACAGCTATTCGATCAGCGACGCGCGCGCCCTGCGCATTTTCCCCAAGCTGCGCGGCGACGTCAGGAAGATGTGCCTCGCGCAGTATTTCTGCGAGCTGGCGCTGACCGTCTGCCCGCGGGAGAAGAGCGCCGACAAATATCTGAGCCTGATCCTCAACTCGCTCTACCTCATCGACGAGGGGATCCGGCGCGAAGAGCTGGTCAAGCCGTGCTTGGAAATGCGGCTGGCGGCGATGGCGGGCTACCTGCCCGATCTGATCATGTGCAGGGAGTGCGGCGTCTATACCGCGCCGCTGATGTTTTTCTACCCGCGGACGGGCACGCTCAAATGCGGCAGCTGCGGCGCAAAAACGGACGGCGCGGTGCCGCTCACCGAGGCGGCGCTCACCGCCCTGCGCCACACCGTCTACGCCGACGACGGCAAGCTGTTCTCGTTTTCCCTCTCCGACGAGGGGCTGAGGCTGCTCAACCGGGCGAGCGAAGCCTATCTGCGCTGTCGATTCGAAAAGGAATTCAAAACACTCAATTTTTATAAAGCGATCACGGAACCATGAACAGACATGACAAAACACTGGAACTCGATAAAATATTAGAAAAGCTGGCGGCACAGACCTCGCTGCGCGACGCGCACGAGCTGGCGCTGGCGCTCGAGCCGCAGACCGACATCGAAAAGGTGCGCCGTCTGCTGCGGGAGACCGACGACGCCGTCATGCTGAGCGGGCGCTTCGGCGCGCCGTCCTTCGGCGGAGCGGTCAACTGCGCGGGCAACCTGCGCCGCGCGGAGGCGGGCGGCTGCCTGACGGCGGGCGAGCTGCTGCAGATCGCCGGTACCCTGCGCATCATCCGCACGGTCAAGGAGTGGCAGTCGCGCTGCTCCTCGGTGGAGACGACGCTCGACGGCTATTTCAGCGGGCTGATCTCCAACAAATATCTCGAAGAAAAAATCACCTCCGCCATCCTCAGCGAGGACGAGATCTCCGACAAGGCGAGCAGCACCCTCGCCGATATCCGCCGCAAGATACGCACCGCCTCCTCCAAGGCGCGCGAGGTGCTCGACAAGATCGTCCACAGCAGCACGTACATCAAATATTTGCAGGACACCATCGTCACCCAGCGCGGCGGCAGATATGTCGTGCCCGTGCGCGCCGAGTGCCGCAACAGCGTCCCGGGCTTGGTGCACGACACCTCCGCGAGCGGTCAGACGGTGTTCATCGAGCCGATGGGCGTCGTGCAGGCGAACAACGACATCCGCATGCTCCGAAACAAGGAGGAGGAGGAGATCGAGCGCATCCTCTTTGAGCTGTCCGCCAACGCGGGCGATTTTGCGGACACCATCATCCGCAGCTACGACAACCTCGTGAAGCTGAACCTGATCTTCGCCAAGGCGGAGCTTGCCTACAGCATGCGCGCGTCGCTGCCCGTCATCAACGACAGGGGCATCGTCGATCTGAAACAGGCGCGCCATCCGCTGATCCCCAAGGACGCGGTCGTGCCGATCGATATCCACCTCGGCAGGGAATTCGACACCCTTGTCATCACGGGTCCCAACACGGGCGGCAAGACCGTCACCCTCAAAACGCTGGGGCTGCTGACAAGGATGGCGATGTGCGGCTTGCTGACGCCCTGCGCCGACAACAGCGAGCTGAGCGTATTCCGACGCGTGCTGGTCGATATCGGCGACGAGCAGAGCATCGAGCAGAGCCTGTCGACCTTCTCGGCGCACATGACCAACATCATTCAGATATTAAAGCTGGCGAACGCGGGCTCGCTCTGTCTGATCGACGAGCTGGGCGCGGGCACCGACCCCGTGGAGGGCGCGGCGCTGGCGATCGCCATTTTGGAGAAGCTGCGCGAAAAGCACGCCAAGATCGCCTCCACCACCCACTACGCGGAGCTCAAGGAATTCGCCCTGCGCACCGAGGGCGTGGAGAACGGCAGCTGTGAATTCGACGTCGCGACGCTCAAGCCGACCTACCGCCTGCTCATCGGCGTTCCCGGCAAGAGCAACGCCTTCGCGATCTCCAAGCGGCTGGGCTTGGACAGCGAGGTGGTCGAGCGCGCCCGCGAGCTGGTTTCGGGCGAGAGCCGCCGTTTCGAGGACGTGGTGGAGAAGCTGGAAAAGCAGCGCCAGAGCTTGGAAAAGCAGGTGGAGAACGCCAACCGCCTGACTGCCAAGGCGAATACCGAAAAACAGAAGGCGGAGAACGAGCTGAAACGCGCCCAGGCGGACGCCGAGCGCGAGCTGGAACGCGCCCGTCAGGAGGCGCAGCGCATCATCTCCCGCACGCGCGCCCAAGCGGACGCGCTGGTCGAGGAGCTGGAAAAGGCGCGCCGCGAAAAGGAGCTCTCCGCCGAGGACCGCGCCAAGCTGCGCCGCGACATCAACCAAATGGAGGCGCACGCCGACCCGGTCAAGCTGAAAAATACCCCCGATGAGGCGTACAAGCTGCCCCGTCCGCTCAAGGTGGGCGACGAGGTGCTGATCTATGACATCGATAAGAATGCCACCGTGCTGGCGCCGCCGAACAAGGACGGCGTGGTGCTGGTGCAGGCGGGCATCATCAAGACACGCGTGGATATCAAAAATCTGCGCCTGCTGAAATCCAAGCTCAAGCCCAACGTGCCGAAGTTTTCAAGCACGCGCAGCGTGCCCTCCCGCATGGAGGTGCGCCCCGAGACCGAGGTCGACGTCCGCGGACAGACCGCGATCGAAGCCATCGGCATCGTCGACAAGGCGATCGACAACGCGGTGCTCTCGGGTGTGAGCAAGCTGACGATCATCCACGGCAAGGGCACCGGCGTTCTCCGCCGCGAGATCAACCAATATCTCCGCCGCCACAAGGCGGTCAAGTCCCAGCGTCTGGGGACCTTCGGCGAAGGCGAGGACGGCGTAACGATCGTGGAGTTAAAATAATATGACAAACAGGTGTAAACTATGAAGAAACAATATCTTGACAGCGGCAGGATCGTCGGAACGCACGGCATCAAGGGCGAGGTGCGCATCGAGCCGTGGGCGGATTCTCCCGCATTCCTGTGCACCTTTCGCACGCTTTATCTCGACGACCGCGGGCAGACCGCGATCCGGGTCAAGTCCCGTCCGCACAAGCACATCACCCTCTGCAAGATCGAGGGTGTCGATACCGTCGAAGCCGCCGAGCGGCTGCGCGGCAGGATCATCTACATCGACCGCGACGACGTCAGCCTCGGCGAGGGCGTTCACTTCGTACAGGATCTGATCGGGCTGGAGGTGCGCGACGCCGATACCGGCGAAAGCTACGGCACGCTCACCGATGTGCTGCGCACCGGCGCCAACGATGTGTATGAGATCACGCGCGACGGCAAAAAATACCTCGCGCCCGTCATCGACGAGGTGGTGCGCGAGATCGATATCGAGGCGGGCGTGGTGCGCATCACGCCCATGAAAGGAATCTTTGACGATGCGGATTGATATCATTACCCTGTTCCCCGAGATGTTCGCCCCCGTGCTGGGTGACAGCATCATCGGCAGGGCGCAGAAAAGCGGCGCGGTGGAGATCCATACCCACCAGCTGCGCGACTTCGCCTTTGACAAGCACCGCCGCGTGGACGACACGCCCTACGGCGGCGGCATGGGCATGCTGATGATGGCAGAGCCGATCGCCCTCTGCTTTGAGGCGATCTGTGAGGAGATCGGCGCGCGCCCGCATTTCATTTATATGTCCCCGCAGGGCAGGACGCTGCGCCAGAGCCGCCTGCGCGAGCTGGCGGATGTTCCGAATGTCTGCATCCTCTGCGGCCACTACGAGGGCGTCGACCAGCGCGTGCTCGACAGCCTGATCGACGAGGAGATCTCGATCGGCGACTATGTGCTGACGGGCGGCGAGCTTCCGGCGATGGTGTTCACCGACGCGCTGTGCCGCATGGTGCCGGGTGTGCTGACCAATAACGAGTGCTTCACCGAGGAGAGCCACTTCAACGGGCTGCTCGAATACCCGCAGTACACCAAGCCCGCCGAGTGGCGCGGCATGGCGGTCCCCGAGGTCCTGCTCAGCGGACATCACGCCAATATCGAAAAATGGCGGCGTGAAAAGAGTGTGGAGATCACCGCGAAAAAGCGCCCCGATTTATTGGAATAGGCAATAGTGTCATAAAAGATTGCTATAATCCAAATGAATTACAGGAAAAACGACACATTTTATTGTAAAGTTGCACAATAAACAGGTGCTTGATTCTACGTCGGGTGAAACATCACACGAAAATAAATTAGGTTATTGACCTCTCGATAAAAAATGATTATAATGTTAGAGAGGTTAAGCCATACACAATTTATCTTTGATAGAGAAGAGGGTATTTCAAATGTATGTAAAGGAAGTATTAGTTCAGAACAAAGCCGGTCTGCACGCACGTCCCGCCACTTTCTTCATCCAGAAGGCGAATGAATACAAAGCCACCATCTGGGTCGAGAAGGAAGAGCGCCGTGTCAATGCGAAGAGCCTGCTGGGCGTATTGTCCTTGGGCATCATCGGCGGCACCACCATCAAGATCATCGCCGACGGCGCGGATGAAACCGACGCGGTAGAGGGTCTCGCTGCTCTGGTAGAGTCGGGCTTTGCTGAGTAACAGATAATCAGGAATTTTTGCGGGCGGAGTCATTCCGCCCACTTTTTTTCGCTGTCGTATTTTGTAAGGGGGTGTGCGTTTGAATCCGAAAATGGCGGAGCTGCGCAAAAAAGCGATGGCGCTGCCGCTCTTGCCGGGCGTGTATCTCATGCACGACGCGGGCGGCGACATCATCTATATCGGCAAGGCGAAGGCGCTGAAAAACCGCGTCAGCCAATACTTCGGCTCCCAGCACAACCACCCCGAAAAGGTGCGCCGCATGGTCTCAAACGTCGACGACTTCGAGTATATCATCACCGACAGCGAGTTTGAGGCGCTGATCCTCGAGTGCAGCCTCATCAAGCAGCACTCGCCCAAATACAACATCCTCCTCAAGGACGACAAGGGCTACAGCTATATCCGCGTCGGTGCGGGCGACTGGGGCAAGCTCTCCTATGTTTTGCAAAAGGCGGACGACGGCGCGACCTATATCGGCCCCTACAAGAACAGCTACTATGTCAAGAGCGCCGTGGAGGAGGCAAATAAGATCTTCCTGCTGCCCACCTGCAACCGCAGCTTCCCCCGCGATTTCCGCAAGGCGCGGCCGTGTCTCAACTACCACATCAAGCAGTGCATGGCGCCCTGCACGGGCAAGGTCAGCCTTGCCGAGTACCGCGAGAGCCTGAAACAGGCGCTCGATTTCCTCAAGGGCGGCTCTTCCGAGTCCGTCAGGCAGCTCACCGCGCA
The DNA here is from genome assembly GCA_902784855.1 of uncultured Ruminococcus sp. GTDB lineage: Bacteria > Bacillota > Clostridia > Oscillospirales > Acutalibacteraceae > Ruminococcoides. Next base: position 13,063 of record CACZWQ010000009.1, read on the forward strand.
GATGGAGGAGGCAGCCGAGAACCTTGAATTCGAGCGCGCCGCGCGCATCCGCGACAAGATCAACGCGGTCAGGCGCATGGGCGACAAGCAGAAGGTCATTCTGAGCAAGGTGCTCGACGAGGACGTGATCGCGTCCTTTTCCGCCGACGGCAAGACCTGCTTTCAGGTGTTCCGTTTCGAGGGCGGCAGGCTGTTCGACCGCGAGAGCTTCATCTTCGACAGCGGCGACAGCGAGTCCGAGACCGAGGAGTTTTTGCTCAGCTATTATACGCTGCGGCAGGATATCCCCAAAAACATCGCGCTCCACACCGGCTTTGACGCCATGGAGGACGTGCAGCGCTGGCTGAGCGAGAAGCGCGGCGCCAAGGTGACGCTTACGGTGCCGCAGCGCGGCGAGCAGGCGCAGCTTTGCGCGATGTGCCGCGCCAACGCCGCCGAGGCGCTCGCCCAGCAGAAGGGCGCCACCGTGCGCGAATACAGCGTGCTGGAGGAGCTCAAGGAGACGCTGGGGCTGGAAAAGCTGCCCGCCTATATCGAGTGCTACGATATCTCGAACCTCGCGGGCACCGAGAACGTCGCGGGCATGGTGGTCTATCAAAACGGCAGACCGCTGCGCTCCGCCTACCGCAAATTCAAGATCAAGGGCTTTGCGGGACAGGACGATTACGCCTCGATGGCGGAGACGCTGACGCGCCGCTTCGAGGAGTATTTCCGGGCGGAGAAAGCCGACGAGGGCTTCGGCAGGCTGCCCGACCTGATTTTGCTCGACGGCGGCAGGGGACAGGTCGCCGCGGTGCGCGCGGTCATGGAGCGCATGGCGCTCGATGTGCCGCTCTTCGGCTTGGTCAAGGACGACAGGCACCGCACCCGCGCGGTGACGGGCGACGGCGGCGAGATCGCGATCTCCGCCAAGCGGCAGCTCTTTGCTTTCCTGAGCAAAATGCAGGACGAGGTGCACCGCTTCGCCATCGGCTATCACCACACCCGCCGCAAAAACGCGACCTTCCGCAGCTCGCTGACGTCGATCGACGGCGTGGGCGAGGTGCGCGCCAAGGCGCTGCTGAAATATTTCCGCACCGTCGACAATATTTCAAAGGCGGATCAGGCGGAGCTGGAGGCGGCGCCCAAGATGACGAAGGACAGCGCGCGGGCGGTTTTTCGGTATTTTCACCCCGACGAGGGAGAAAAATCCACGATTTAAGCCGAAAAATGTCAAAATATCGAAAAAATAGCCTTGTAAAAAAATGCGTTGTATGCTATACTGAATAAAATAGTGAGGATAAATTATGCGAGTGATCACAGGCTCGGCGCGCGGCAGACGGCTGGAAACCCTTGAGGGAGAGGACGTCAGACCCACCGCCGACAGAATCAAGGAAGCGGTTTTTTCCATCATCCAATTCCAAACCGAGGGCAGGGTCTTTCTCGACCTGTTCGCGGGCAGCGGACAGATGGGCATTGAGGCGCTCAGCCGCGGCGCCAAGCAGGCGATCTTCGTCGACAGCGCCAAGAAGGCGGTCGAGACCGTCAGGCGCAATCTGAAAACCACGCGGTTGGAGCCGAACGCCAAGGTGCTTTCCATGGATTTCCGCAGCTTCCTCTCCGCGGATACCACACCCGTCGACATCGCCTTCCTCGACCCGCCCTACCGCACGGGCGCCTTGCAGGAGGCGCTGGCGTCGGTCGCCTCTCATATGCGCGACACGGGCGTGATCATCGCCGAGAACCCGCTCGACGAGGAGCTGGAGGAGCGGTACGGCGACTTCGTGCGGGACAGACAGTACCGCTACGGCAAAATAAAAATAACCACTTTCAGACATAAGGACTTTTTACAATGAATCAAACCGTGATCTGCCCGGGCAGCTTCGACCCCGTTACGCTCGGACATTTGGATATCATCACCCGCGCTTCCCGCATGTTCGACAAGGTGCTGGTGGCAGTGCTGGTCAATTCGTCCAAGCGCCCGACCTTCTCCACCGAGGAGCGCATCGAGCTGCTGCGCGAGGCGACAAAAGAGCTGCCGAACGTCGAGATCGTCAGCTTTGAGGGGCTGCTCGCCGAGTACTGCAAGAAAAGCGGCATCGGCACCATCGTCAAGGGGCTGCGCGCGGTGTCCGACTTTGAATACGAGTTTCAGATGGCGATCGCCAACAAAAAGCTCAACCCGCAGCTGGAGACCATCTTTCTCACCGCCGACGCGGACTCCACCTTCCTCAGCTCCAGCATGGTGCGCGAGATCTGCTCGATGGGCGGCGATATCGGCAATTTTGTCCCCGCCTGTGTGCACGACAGGATCGTCCGCAAGCTTTGTCAGTCATAACCCTGTTGTCGGGGGTTTGCGATATATCAGCAGAACGGATGTGCTTGTATCAGGAAACATCCGGCTTATCACTAAAACATTATAGGAGTGGATACTATGAAAGTTGATGATTTGATTTTACAGCTTCAGGATTTGGTAAACGACGCAAAATCGATGCCTTTTTCGGGCGGCAAGGTGCTGGTCAACAGCGACGATATTTATGATATCATCGACCAGATCCAGGATGCCATGCCGGCGGAGGTAAGACAGGCGAAGAATATCGTAGCGGACAGAAAGCAGATTATCAGCGAGGCGAACCGCGAGAGCGAAAATATCATCCGCGCTGCCGAGGAGCGCAGAAAGATCATGCTCAATCAGGACGAGCTCGTCAAGGACGCGCAGGCAAAGGCGCGCGAGATCCTCGAGGACGCCAAGCAGAAGTCCGCGGAGATCCGCAAGGCGACCAACGCCTATGTGGACGGCGTCATGAAGCGTGCCGAGGAGAGCCTCTCCGCCCAGCTCAGCGACGTCAAAAAGACCCGCGCCAGCATCGTCAATTCTCAGAAAAACAGCAAATGATCTCACCCGCAGGTGAGAGGTGAAAGGCAGGCGTCCGCCTGCCTTTTTGCATGTCACCGACGAATCTTTTCCCGAGGGCTTGAAAAAATCCGAAAAACCTGTATAATAGAAATGTTATACGAAACTATCATCCAAAAACGGAGGTCACAATATGGCTGAAAACAAAAAAATGGTCGAGGCGATCACGAGCCGCGACGTTGATTTCGCAAAATGGTACACCGATATCGTGAAAAAAGCGGAGCTGGTCGACTATTCCGGCGTCAAGGGCTGCATGGTCATCCGTCCCTACGGCTATGCCATCTGGGAGCTGATCCAGGCGGACTTGGACAGACGCTTCAAGGAGACGGGTCACGAGAACGTCTATATGCCGATGTTCATCCCCGAGAGCCTGCTCCAGCGTGAAAAAGACCATGTCGCGGGCTTCGCGCCCGAGTGCGCATGGGTCACTGTCGGCGGTCAGGAAAAGCTCGCCGAGCGTCTGGCTGTGCGCCCCACCTCCGAGACCCTGTTCTGCGAACACTACAAGAAGGTCATCAAGACCTACCGCGACCTGCCCAAGCTCTACAACCAGTGGTGCAGCGTCGTTCGATGGGAAAAGACCACCCGCCCGTTCCTGCGCACCTCCGAGTTCCTCTGGCAGGAGGGCCATACCATGCACGAGACCGCCGAGGAAGCGCAGGAGGAGACCCTGCGCATGCTGCACGTCTACAGCGACTTCTACCGCGAGACCATGGCGATCCCCGCCGTCACCGGCAGAAAGACCGAGAAGGAAAAATTCGCGGGCGCCGAGGCGACCTATACCATCGAGCCGATGATGCACAACGGCGTCGCGCTGCAGGGTGGCACCTCGCATTATTTCGGCGACGGCTTTGCCAAGAGCTTCGGCATCACCTTTGCGGGCAAGGACAATAAGATGCACTATCCGCACCAGACCTCATGGGGCGTTTCCACTCGCATGATCGGTGCGCTCATCATGGTGCACAGCGACGACGACGGGCTCGTCCTGCCGCCGAAGATTGCGCCCATCCAGGTGGCGATCATCCCCGTTGCCCAGCACAAGGCGGGCGTGCTCGACAAGGCATACGCCCTCAAGCAGGAGCTTGCCGCGCGCTTCCGTGTCAAGCTGGATGATTCCGACCACGCGCCCGGCTGGAAATTCGCCGAGTATGAGATGAAGGGCGTGCCCGTCCGCGTGGAGATCGGACCCAAGGATATCGAGAAAAATCAGTGCGTCGTCGTTCGCCGCGATACCAGAGAAAAGGCGTTCGTGCCCCTCGACGAGCTGAGCGCGTTCATCACCGAGCTGATGGTCAAAATTCACGACGACATGTATCAGCGCGCGTTGGAAAACACCAATCAAAAAACCTATACCGCCGTCTCCTATGACGAATTCCTCGACACCGCCGCCAATAAGCCCGGCTTTATCAAGGCGATGTGGTGCGGCGACAGCGCCTGTGAGGATAAGATCAAGGACGAGACCGGCGGCGTCAAGAGCCGCTGCATCCCCTTCGAGGAGGAGCAACTCAGCGACGTCTGCGTCTGCTGCGGCAGACCCGCCCGGCACATGGTATACTGGGGCAAGCAGTATTAATATATTTTAGAAAGCTGCGCGAGGGAGCGCAGCGATCCATTCGATAACGGAGGTGAGATCATGCCGATCAAAGTTCAAAGCAATTTGCCCGCGATCAAGGTGTTGGAGAGTGAGAATATCTTTGTCATGCCCGACGAGGTCGCCCTGAAGCAGGATATCCGTCCGCTGAAGATCCTGATCCTCAACCTCATGCCGACGAAAATCGCAACCGAGACCCAGCTTTTGCGTCTGCTGGGCAACAGCCCCCTGCAGGTGGATATCGAGCTTTTGCAGACGGCGACACATACCTCCAAGAACACCTCGCCGCACCACCTCACGACCTTCTACAAGACCTTCGATCAGGTCAGGAACGACAATTTCGACGGTCTGATCATCACGGGCGCGCCCGTAGAGCAGATTCCCTTTGAGGAGGTCGACTACTGGGACGAGCTGTGTGAGATCATGGACTGGGCAGACCGAAACGTCTATTCCACCTTCCATATCTGCTGGGGCGCGCAGGCGGGGCTTTATCACCACTACGGCATCCAAAAATATCAGTTTGACAAGAAGCTCAGCGGCGTGTATACCCATAAGGTGCTCAAGCCCAACCACCCGCTCATGCGCGGCTTTGACGATACCTTCCAGATCCCGCACTCCCGCTATACGGGCGTCCGCGAGGAGGATATCCGCCGGCAGATGGGGCTGGAGATCCTTGCCGTTTCCGAGCAGGCGGGACCGTCGGTCATCTGCAACCGCTCGGGCAGACAGGTGTTTATCACGGGTCACGCCGAATATGACCGCGACACCCTCGCCAATGAGTATTTCCGCGACCTCAGCAGGGGCTTGGACATCGAGATCCCGCAAAACTATTTTCCCGATGACGACGCGTCGCTCACGCCGCCGATGGTCTGGCGCAGCAACGCGACCCTGCTCTACACCAACTGGCTGAACTATTTCGTCTATCAGGCGACGCCCTATGACCTGAGCACCCTGCGCACCATGTACGGGAAAAATGTCTTTCAAGACTGTCTCTGACATGCGTGCCGCACCCAAAGGAGACAGGGAATGAAACCGCACCTTTTCCGTTTGTTCTCTCTGCTGCTCGCGGCGGTCATGCTGACCGCTTTCGCGCTTCCGGTCTCCGCCGCGAACGCCGCGGCGCAGCAGAGCCATATCACCGAGATCACCGTCACCAAAGCCGAGATCCTGCGCAAGGGCGCGTTCAAGGCGATTCAGGCGGCGCTCAATTCCGCGCACTACGGCGCGACCAAGGACAATATCTACCGGATCACCGTTGAGGCGGGCAGCTATAACCTGCGCTCGGTGCTCCATATCTACAGCAACACGACGCTCTCGCTCCGGAACGTCACCCTTGTCCGTGACAGGGAGGCGATGGCGAACATGATCCGCACGGGCGACGACACCCCGCCCGACAGCGGCGATTCCGGCTATACCGGCAACGTCAACATCGCTGTCGAGGGCGGTATCCTCGACGGCAACGGCACCTCCAACACCATGGTCAAGGTCACGCACGCCTCCCGGTTCCGCATGACGGGAACCCAGCTGTGCAACCTCAAAAACGCCCATATGATGGAGGTCGCGGCGGTCGACGGCCTTGACCTGCGCAGCTGCACCTTCAAGGATCAGACGCTTGCGGTCGGCGACGTCGGCTACGAGGCGATCCAGCTCGACATCCCCAAGGACGGGCATATCATCGGCTGCCGCTCCGAGGCGCTGGCGGTGCGCAACGTCCATATCGAGGGCTGCTTTTTTACCAATTGCCCGCGCGGCATCGGCTCGCACACCCAGATCCTCAACCTGCCGATGGAGAACATCGTCATCACCAATAACACCTTCCGCCAAATGACCAGCGCCGCCATTCAGGGCGAGAACTGGAAAAACGTCCGCATCACCAACAACCGCATCGAAAACACCCCGCGTGCGATCGCGATCTATTCCATCCTCGGCAAGGCAGAGGGCGGCTTTCGCGCGAGCGTTCTTTCGCGCGAGGGCGGCATCAAAACCAAGGTGTCCGACAGCTATCAAAAGCCCTACAACGCCGACATTCAGATCCGCGGCAACCGGATCACCGACTGCGGCTCGGTGCGGGACGTCTACGCGTCCTATGACCCGCTGGCGATCCTGATCGCGGGAAAGACCCTGAAATCGGCGGTCAAGCGGAATCCCGACGGCAGCGGCGGCTATCCGAAGGGAAATTATTACATCAACGGCGTGACCGTCAGCGGCAATTCCATCACCACGGCGGGACACGGCGTCTATCTGGAGAACGTCCGCAATGCCGCCGTCGACAACAACAGCATCAAGAGCACGAAGAACAAGCTCACCAATAAAACCGCCTGCCCGATCACGGGGCTTTCGGTCAACTTCAACTCCGTCAGCGGCAACACCATCTCGGCGTCCTCGTTCCACGGTATCGAGCTGGCAAAGTCCGCGATCAAAAAGATTACCGGCAACACCGTCAGCGGCGTCGCGCAGGACGGCATCATCCTCGAGGCTGTCTCGAAGGTAACGGGCAAGATCTCGGGCAACACCGTCACCAAGGCGAAGCGCTACGGGCTGAACCTGCGCCCCAAATGTGCGGGCGGCGACGTATCGGGTAACATTATCTACAACTGCGGCAAGGCGAGCATCGCGTGGGACACCGCCTATACCAAGCTCGGCAGCAACTACTACTCCATCGCCGAGATCGCCTCGCTCTCGCTCGATTCGCAGTCGATCACCCTCGGCACCGACGAGAAGATCACGCTCACGCCCTCGTATAAGCCGGTCAATGTCATCAAGCAATTCAATTGGTCGACTGCCGACCCGCAGGTCGTGACTGTCAACGGCAGCGGCGTCGTCACGGCGCGCGGCTACGGCGAGACCGACGTCACGGTCAGCGCCCCCAACGGCAAGACGGCATCCTGTCACTTCAAGGTCATGCCCGCGCCGCGCTCGGTCAAGCTCAATGCCACCATGCTGGTCATCGGCGCCGGCGAGACCTATGACCTCGACAGCAAGCTGCCCGAGGGAACGGTGTCATACAGCATCACCTACACGTCCAACAACCCCGACGCGGTCAAGGTCAACAGCCGGGACGGCATGGTCACGGGCGTCGCGCCCGGCACCGCCACGGTGGTCTGCAAGACCTACAACGGCAAACACGCGGCGTGCAACGTCATTGTCAGACAGGCGCCGTATGATATCTGGTTCGATGAGCGCACGCTCACCCTCGGCACGGGCGAGACCTGCCCGATGCGCGTTCAATTGCCCGAGGGCAGCGCCGCGCAGCATTTTGACTATCAATCGGATGACGAAGACGTCGTCACGGTCGATGAAAACGGCATCCTGACGGCGCACGGCACGGGAGAGGCAGTCGTCAGCGCGACGGCGTTCAACGGCACCAAGGCGCTGTGCTATGTCACGGTCAAAAATGCTCCCGCCTCGGTCGGCTTTGCCGAGCGCAGCTATTCGCTGCAGGTGGGCGATACCTTGCAGCCCACGGTCATCTTTGACGAGGACAGCGCTTCGCATGCGCTGCAATTCCAGTCGAGCGACCCCGATATCTGCCGCGTCGACAGGGATACGGGCGAGCTGACCGCCCGCAAGCCCGGCACCGTCACCATCACCGTCAAGACCTACAACCGCGTATTCGGCTCATGCGAAGTCATCACCCGCGTGCCGCGAGCGTGACGCTCGACCCGGTCCGCGCGTGAAAAGTTAAATAAAGCAATAACCTTTATAGCCCGCGTTATAACGTGGGCTATAATTTTTACCTTTTTGACAAACGTCTGTTGCGCGGAGAAAGCGCCCTTGGGCGCATGTCATCCTGAGCGGTGCCCGCAGGGCAAAACGCGCAGCGTTTAGTCGAAGGATCCCCCGAATGCCCCAAGGGCGCTTTCTCTGCGCTGCAAACAGTTGTGAGAAAGGTTAGGTATTTCGCCCGCGTTAAAGCGCGCGATCAGCAAAAATTTGTGAAATATATTGAGTCTTTCGAAAAAAACACGCGTTACCCCCTTGATTTTTTGAACGTAATCGTTTATAATGGTCTCAAAAGGTGTCATTTCGTGTCATATTGTGTGTTTTATGGGCGAAATGGCACCGAAATTAATCTGAATTCTACTGACGGAGGTGGGCAAATGTTCTCGGGCATGTCGAATCATTCGGTTGACGCCAAGGGCAGGATCGTTTTGCCCGCCAAATTCCGCGAGGAGCTGGGCGACAGCTTCATTATTGCGCGCGGCTTCGGCAACGCCTGCATCCAGGCGATGTCCAAGGCGCAGTTCGACGCGGTTTCCGAGAAAATACTTGCGCTTCCCGCCGACAAGGCGATGGCGCTGCAATACACCTTTACCGCCACGGCGGTGGAGGTCTCGCCCAATGCCTCGGGCAGGGTCATGCTTCCCCAGACCCTGCGCGCATTCGCGGGCATCGAGGACGACGCGCTCGTCATCGGCATGAACAACCGCATCGAGATCTGGAGTGCCGAGCGGTTTGACCGGTTCATTCAGTCCCAGCAGGATACCATCGCCGAGGCGCTCACGATGCTCAGACTCTAGGAGGACGACATGGAATTTTCGCATATCCCCGTCCTTCTTCACGAGACGATCGAAGGACTCGCGATCAAAGAAAACGGCATATATGTCGACGGTACAGCGGGCGGCGGCGGACACAGCAGCGAGATTCTCAAGCATCTGACAACGGGCAAGCTGATCTCCATCGATCAGGACCCCGACGCCATCTCCGCGCTGACCCAGCGGTTTAAAAATAACGAGAACGCCATCATCATCAAGGGCAACTTCGGCAACATGCGCGACCTGCTGGAGCTGCGCGGCGTGCGCCGAGTGGACGGCGTGCTGCTCGATATCGGCGTTTCCTCCCATCAGCTCGACACCGTGTCGCGCGGGTTCTCCTTCCACGAGGACGCCCCGCTCGATATGCGCATGAGCCGCAGCGGCGTGACCGCCGAGGAGCTGGTCAACACCCTGCCCTATGAGGAGCTGCGCCGCATCCTCGCCGAATACGGTGAGGAGCGTTATGCCGCTTCCATCGCCAAGGGCATCATCGCCGCGCGCGAGCAGCAGCCCGTCACCACCACCCTGCAGCTCGCGGAGATCGTCAAGGCGAACGTGCCGCAGAAGGTGCGCCGCGACGGTCATCCCGCCAGAAAGACCTTTCAGGCGATCCGCATCGCCGTCAACGACGAGCTCAATGTGCTCAGCCGCGGCTTGGACGACGCCTTTAAGCTGCTCGGAAGAGGCGGCAGGCTGGCGGTCATCACCTTCCATTCGCTGGAGGACAGGATCGTCAAGCAGAAAATGGCGGAGTGGTGCCAAGGCTGCACATGCCCCAAGGATTTCCCCGTCTGCGTGTGCGGAAACAAGCCGAAGGCGCGCCTGATCAACAAAAAACCGGTTTGTGCAAATGAGACAGAATTGACCCTCAACCCCAGATCGAGGAGTGCAAAGTTGAGAATTTGCGAAAAAATTTAAAAAATTTCCTCCGGGCTATGGACAAACGCTCGGTTTTGTAGTAAAATTATAACAAAGTTGTAAAGAATTTTACAACCACAATCGATTGTGTTTAAAAGTTCGTATTACCCAAAATATTCGATATATCGTCGTTTTCGTGAAAAAATCCGATAAAATCGGCGCTTTTGCGGGCGGCAAATTGTTAAAGATTTGAAACTTTTTTGCTTTATAGAAATATAAGGCAGCTTTTGTGTGTGTTTTATGAAAATTTTAGGATATAGTCGGAAAGGTGCATAACATGGCATATGAAAACCGTAATGCTGCCTATGACCTGAGCCTCTTTGATGAGGAGCTCAACTTTTCCGCCGCGGCGCCGAAGCGTCATCAGGACGACGAAGCGCAGCGACAGGGCAGAAAGAAACATCGACAACACCATCAGGTAGTCAGGCTGCCTGAGGAGGAACTGAATAAAATCAGGCGCCGCAGGCACAATCCCGTTCGCCTCGCGCTGGGCGCGGCAGGCGCGGCGGCAGTGACCTTTATCATCGGCGTCATCATCGTCGGTCAGGTTCAGCTCACCGAGCTGAATCAGCAGATCATCACGGCGGAACAGACTCTCGCCAATACCGAGAGCGTATACATCCAGAACCAGATGAAGGTAGAGGCGAGCCATTCTCATGCGGAGATCGAGAAGTACGCCACCGAGGTGCTGGGCATGACCAAGGCTTCCAACGCGCAGAAGGAGTTCGTCGCGCTGGAAAACAGCGACAAGGCGGAGGTTTCCGCGCAGCCGGAGAGCAACATCTTCGTGCAGTTCTTTGAGTCGCTGATGAATCTGTGGTCATAAAAATCGAGCGGAGACAATACATATAGGATAGAGAGGGAGAGTTAAGACAGTGTCTTGACTCTTTTTCTGTAATACGGATAAAAAACAGCGTTTGGATATCCGCGAATTGTGCGGGTTTTTCCTTGAAAAACACCATGCAATCTGTTATAATAAAATGATCGATCATGCATCCGGATCAAAAAGGATCACAAACGGTTTTTCCGGCATCGATCTTGGAACGGAGGTAATTGTTTGGCGGTTAAAAAGAATCCTTTGAAACAGCTTCTCAAAAAACCGAATCAACATAAACAGAAGGGCCCGAACCAGCGGCTTCGGCAGCGCGCGGCGGTTTTGATCATCATCATTCTGGTGTTCGGCTTCGGCGCGACGCTTCTGCGCCTCGGCATCCTGACCGTGGTGCAGGGCAGCGACCTGCAGGAGCGCGCCGTCGACCAGCAGCTTGCCGATACGACGCTTACCGCGAAGCGCGGCACGATCTACGACGCCTCGGGCAACGTGCTCGCCGAGAGCGCGTCGGTCTGGCAGGTGGTCATGTCGCCCGTCAACTTCAAAAACGACGACCAGCGGGCTGCCGCGGCGCGCGGCCTGTCCGAGATTCTCGGCGTCGACTACGACAACGTGCTGGAAAAGACGCGACAGAACAGCTACTACTCGGTCGTCAAGCGCAAGATCGAGGTCGAGCAGCGCGACAAGGTCATCAAGCTCGTCGACGAGCTCGCCGAAAACTACTCGTGCTACGGCGTCATCTCCCTGCTCGACGACTACAAGCGCTACTATCCGCACAACAGCCTCGCCTCCAACGTCATCGGCTTTGCCGGCTCGGACGAACAGGGCTTGGAGGGAGTCGAGTATCAATACGACAAATACCTCGCGGGCACCCCGGGCAGGATCGTCACCGCGCAGAACGCGCGCGGCACCGACATGCCCTTTGCCTATGAGCAGAACATCGCCTCCAAGGACGGCGACAATATCTATCTGACCATCGACGAGAACATCCAGGAGATCTGCGAGAAATACATGGCGCAGGGAGTTGCCGAGAACAACGTTCTCAACAAGGGCGTGTGCATCGCGATGGACGTCAACACGGGCGCCGTCAAGGCGATGGCGATCTCGCCGGGCTACGACCTGAACCATCCCTACGATCTGCCGCAGGATGTGACGCGCAAGATCAAGGCTCTTCCCGAAAAGGACAGGGCAGAGGCGGAAAGCGAGGCGCTTGCCGCCATGTGGCGTAACAAGGCGGTCGCCGACACCTACATGCCCGGCTCGGTATTCAAGATGTGCACCGCGTCCATGGCGCTGGAGGAGGGAAAGGTCTCCGACAAGAGCGTCTTTGTCTGCACCGGCTCAATGGTGGTCGATGACAAGGAGATCCACTGCCACGAGCTGGGCGGCCACGGCGGCCAGACCTTTGTGCAGGCGATCTGCAACTCCTGCAACCCCGCGTTCATCCAGATCGGCCAGCTCGTCGGCGCTGCAAAGTTCCGCAACTACTACAAGGGCTTCGGTTTTGCCGATAAAACGGGCATTGACCTGCCGGGCGAATCCGAGGACCAGTTCTGGGAGGAAGGCGCGATGGGCACCGTTGACTTCGCGGTCGCGTCCTTCGGTCAGAACTTCGGCATCACGCCCATCCAGATGATCACCGCCTGCGCGGCAGTCGCCAACGGCGGCTATGTCGTACAGCCGCACGTCGTCTCCAAGATCACCGACGCCAAGGGCAACGTCATCAAGAGCGTGGAAAAGAAGATCAAGCGGCAGGTCATCTCGAAAAAGACCTCCGATAAAATGAACGAGATCCTCGCCTACAACACCGAATCCGCGGGCGCCACATCGGGCTATGTCGCGGGCTATAAGGTCGCGGGCAAGACGGGTACGAGTGAAAAGATCGGCAACGCCAAAAAGCAGAGCACCTTTGAGGAGGACTATATCGCCTCCTTCTGCGGCTATGCGCCTGCGGACGACCCGCAGATCGCCATGCTGGTGTTCTTCGACACCCCGTCGGGCAACTTCTACTACGGCTCACAGGTCGCGTCCCCGGTCTTTATCAATATCATGTCCGAGATGCTGCCGTATCTGGAGATCAAGACGGATTACTCCGAGAAGGATCTGCAATACCTCGACACCTCTGCGGGCGACTACACGGGACTGTCCGTCACCGAGGCGCTCGCCAAGGCGGAAGCCGACGGCTTCACCGCCACGGTCAAGGGCTACGGCGACAGGGTCATCTTCCAGCTGCCCTCGATCTCCTCCAATGTCGCCAGAGGCGGCAACATCGTCCTCTATACGGACGAGGACAGCCGCACCGAGGAGGTCACGGTGCCGAGCTTCATCGGCTACACACCCTCCGTCGCCAACGACATCGCCTCCCTGTTCGGGCTCAACGTCAGCTTCCGCGGCGCCATCGGCGAAGGCGGTACCTGCACCGCGCAGGATCTGAAGGAAGGAAAATCCGTCGCCCCGGGCACGGTCGTCACCCTGACGTTCAGCGCCTCGGCGGGCGAAGGCTTTAACGATTAACGATCAGCAAGAGAGATTCACACACGGAAAGGAACGGTAAAAAATGGTAGTATACGGTATTTGGACATTTTGCGCGGCGATCCTCGCCTTTGCCATCGCGGCGGTGACGGGAAAGTTTTTGATCCCCTATCTGCGCAAGCTGCACTTCGGACAGACGATCCTCGAGGACGGTCCCAGCTGGCACAAGAGCAAGCAGGGCACCCCGATCATGGGCGGCATCATGTTTATCATCGCCATCACCTTCGTCACCCTCGTCAGCACCGTCGTCTATATCCTGACGGGCAACGCGTTCATCAATACCTACCGTGCCGATATCTCGCATGAGGTCATCTATATCTTCGCGGGTCTGGGCTTAGCCCTCGCCAACGGCATCATCGGCTTTGTCGACGACTACACCAAGGTCGTCAAAAAGCGCAACCTCGGCCTGACCGCGACCCAAAAGCTGATCTTCCAGTTTGCGGTCGCGGCGGCGTACCTTGCGGTGCTCGGCTTCTCGGGCTGCGGCACCGAAACCGTCATTCCCTTCGTGGGCAAGGTCGACCTCGGCTTCTTCTACTATATCATCTCCGCGGTCGTGATCGTGGGCATCGTCAACGCGGTCAACCTCACCGACGGCGTCGACGGTCTGGACGGCTCCATCACCTTCTTTGTGGCGGTTGCCGTCATGCTCATCGGCAGCGCCCTCTATTGCCTCGGACTGACCGCGTTCAGCGCGGCGGTCGCGGGCGCGTGCCTCGGCTTCCTTGTGTGGAACTTCCACCCCGCCAAGGTCTTTATGGGCGATACCGGCTCGCTGTTCCTCGGCGGCGTCGTCTGCGGACTCGCCTTTGCCACCCGAATGCCCATCCTGCTGCTGCCGCTCGGCATCGTCTATCTGTGCGAGATGTTCTCGGTCATTTTGCAGGTCGGCTACTTCAAGCTCACCCACGGCAAGCGCCTGTTCAAGATGAGCCCCATCCACCATCACTTTGAGATGAGCGGCTGGAGCGAGGTCAAGGTGGTCGCGGTGTTCAGCGCCGTCACCGCCGTGTTCGGTCTGATCGCCTTCCTCCTTGTCACCTTCGGCGTGAAGTTCCCGGTGTATCGCAAAAAGAAGGCGCCGGACGAACCGAAGGAAAAAATGTTCACCCGCCCGCAGCGGCGGCGTGAAAAAAACGCCAAGTGGTTCGACGTCGGCTTGGGCATCGACCTGCCGTTTTGCCTGATCATCCTGATTTTGCTGACGATCGGCACGATCATGATGTTCTCGGCGAGCTACGCCTTTGCCTTCTATACACAGGACGATAGCTACTACTATCTCAAGCGCCAGATCATCTTCATTCTTGTCGGTCTGGCGGGCATGATCGTCCTCTCGTTTTTCAACTACAACAAGCTGCATAAGGCGGCGCCCTTTGTGCTGGGTGCGGCGTATTTCTTCCTTGTGCTGGTGCTGGTGCTGCCGTCCGGCGAGGGCGGCGTGCGGCGGTGGATCCCGTTGGGCATCTTCAATATCCAGCCCTCCGAGATCGCCAAATTCGCCGTCGTGCTCTTTTTCGCGCACTGGGCGAGCAAATACTACCACCTCATGCAGCTTCCGAAATACAGCATCCTGCCGGGCGTCATCGTATTCGGCTCCATCTCGGCGCTGCTGCTGCTCGAGCCGCACTACTCGGGCATCGTCATCATCGGCGTGCTGTCGGTCATCATGCTTTACATCGGCGGCATGAAAACAAAATATCTGGTCGTCGCGGCGATCGTCCTCGGCGCGGTCATCCTGCTGCTGGCGGTCACGGGCGGCTTGTCCTACGCCATGAGCCGCATGGACGGCTGGGGTCAGGCGCTCTCCGCCGAGCGCGGCACCCAGCTTTGGGACGACACCTGGCAGACGCGCAACTCGCTCTATGCCATCGGCTCGGGCGGCTTGTGGGGGCTGGGACTCGGGCAGTCCCGCCAGAAATTCCTCTATCTGCCCGAACCGCAGAACGACTTCATCTTCGCGATCGTGGTCGAGGAGCTGGGCTTGATCGGCGCCGCCATCATCCTGCTGATTTTCGCGCTGCTTGTCTGGCGCGGCATCACCCTGTCGCTGCGCGCGAAGGATAAATTCGGCAAGCTGCTCGGCATCGGTCTCACCTCGCAGATCGGCGTGCAGGTCGTGCTGAATATTCTGGTCATCACCGACTGGCTGCCCAACACGGGCATCAGCCTGCCGTTTTTCAGCTACGGCGGCTCGTCTCTGATCATGCTGCTGGCGCAGATGGGCATCATCCTGTCCATTTCCAGAACGGCGAATATCGAACGGCAATAATTTCTATCTGTCTTTAACGGGGTATCAATATGAGAGTATTATTGGCAGGCGGCGGCACCGCCGGACACATCAATCCCGCGCTTGCGATCGCGGGCACCATCAAGGAGAAGCGCCCCGACGCGCAGTTCCTGTTCATCGGCAACAAGGACGGCATGGAGCAGCGCTTGGTCACGCAGGCGGGCTATGAGATCAAATCCATCGTCATCAGCGGCTTTCGGCGCAGCCTGTCGCCCAAGAGCATGGCGGAGAATGCGCGGACCGTGTACCGCACCGTCGCATCCTCGGCGGCGGCGAAGAAGCTCATCAAAGAATTTCAGCCCGACATCTGTATCGGCACGGGCGGCTATGTCTCGGGACCGGTCGTCCGCGAGGCGGCAAGGCTGGGCGTGCCCTGCATCATCCACGAACAGAACGCCTATCCGGGCGTAACGAATAAAATGCTCGCCAAGCGCGTGAAGAAGGTCATGCTCGCCGTCGAGGCGGCGAAGCCCTACTTCAAGGGCGCGCCCGTGGTCGTCACGGGCAACCCCGTGCGCAGCGAGATCCTGACCGCCGACAAGGCAGCGTCCCGCAAAATGCTGGGGCTTGACCAGCGCCCCGTCATCCTCTCGTTCGGCGGCAGCCTCGGCGCGCAGCGCATCAACGAGTCGCTCGTCGACCTGATCGCCCGCAGCGGAAAGGACGGACGCTACCAGCATATCCACGCCTACGGCAAATACGGCGGATGGTTCCCCGACGCGCTCAGGGAAAAGGGCGTCGCGCTTGACGAGTGCAAAAACTTAGACATCCGCTCCTATATCGACAACATGCCCACCTGCATGGCGGCGGCGGATCTCGTCATCAGCCGCGCGGGCGCGATCACCCTCAGCGAGATCCAGGCGATGGGAAAGCCCGCGATCCTGATCCCCTCGCCGAACGTCGCCGAGAACCACCAGTATCACAACGCGATGGCGCTTGTCAACGCGGGTGCGGCGGAGATCATCGAGGAATCCGACCTCAGCGGCACCGCCGTGATCGAAAAAGCGGACGCCATGCTCCAAAGCGCAGAAACGCTGGAAGCATTCAGCGAGAATTCCCGCAAAATGGCGATCACCAACGCCAACGAGCGGATCTATGCGGTCGTGAAGCAGGTTTTGCATCTGGCAAAATAATCGTATCCGCAGGCAGCACGGCTGACCGGCGGAACACAAACCGGGTTCTCTCATAGAATAAACTATGATTCTATGAGAGGGTGTTTGTGTGTCAAAATTGTACATCACGGGTCAAAAACGGCTCAGCGGCGCCGTGACCGTTCAGGGCGCCAAGAACAGCGCCTTGCCCATTCTGGCGGCATGCGTGCTCGCAAGGGGCGAAAGCGTGCTCTACCGCTGCCCGCAGCTCTCCGACACGGAGGCTTCGCTGCGGATCCTGCGCTGGCTCGGCTGCCGGACGGAGCGCGCGGACGGCACGGTGCTCGTGCACAACGACGGCTTGACCCGCTGCGATATCCCCGACGCGCTCATGCGGCAGACGCGCGGCTCCATCGTTTTTCTCGGGGCAGTGCTCGCCCGTCAGGGGAAAGTGCGGCTCAGTTTTCCGGGCGGCTGCGCCATCGGTCAGCGCCCGATCGACCTGCACCTCAAGGCGCTGCGCCGCCTCGGCGCGGTGATCCGGGAGCGCCACGGCTGGCTGGACTGCCGCGCGCCCCACGGCTTAAAGGGCGCCGATATCACCCTGCCCTTTCCCAGCGTCGGTGCGACCGAGAACGTGCTCCTTTCCGCCTGCACCGCCGAGGGCGTGACGACCCTCACCAATGCGGCGCGCGAGCCGGAGATCCGCGACCTCGCGGATTATCTCAACCGCTGCGGCGCGCGCATCAGCGGCGCGGGAGAGAGCGTCATCATGATCGAGGGCGTCAGATCGCTCTCCGGCTGCGCTCATGCGCTGATCCCCGACAGGATCGTCGCGGCGACACTGATCGCCTGTGCGGCGGTCACCGGCTCGACCGTCACCCTCAAAGGCGTCGTGCACAGCCATCTGGCGGCGGTGCTGCCCGTGTTCGAGGACGCGGGAGTCGCATTTTCGGCGCGGGAGGATGAATTGCGCGTTGCCGCGCCTCAGCGGCTGCGCTCGATGAAGATCATCAGGACGATGCCGTATCCCGGCTTCCCGACCGACGCGCAGGCGCCTCTGCTTGCCGCGGCGGCGACTGCCGACGGAACGACGGTCATCATGGAAAATATATTTGAAAACCGCTACCGCCACGCCGCAGAGCTGGCGCGGATGGGCGCGGACATCAAGACCGAGGGCAAATTCGCGCTGATCGAGGGCGTGCCGCGCCTGTACGGCGCCGCCGTCGAGGCATCCGATCTGCGCGGCGCGGCGGCGCTGGCTGTCGCGGGTTTGTGTGCCGAGGGCGTCACCGAGCTGGGCGGCGTCTGTTATCTGGAGCGCGGCTATGAGCGCTTTGAAGAGGTGCTCTCGTCCCTCGGAGCGGATGTGAAAAAGGTTTAGGAAGTTCATTAGGAGGATTGCTGTTGGATCCCAAGGATAAAAAACAACTCGCCAAGCAGCGCCGGGAGACCGCGCGGCAGGCGCAGCGGTTCCACAAGGAACAGGAAAAACAGGAAAAACAGAATAAAAAGCCCTCCGACAAAGCCAAAAAAACGGACGTTGCCAAGAGCAAGATCAGAGATGCGGTCAACGCGCGCCGCGAGAAGCGCCGCGCCGAGCAGCAGGAAAACCTCTCGCGCGAGGAAAAGTTCCGCCGCGAGAGCAACGAAAAGATCCGCAATCTGGAGCCGCGCGACCACGAGGAAGGCTACTTCATCGACGAATACGCCGAGAAGCAGAAGCAGGAGCGCCGCGCCCGCGAGATCCGCAAGCAGGAGCGCGAGGTCATCCGCCGCAACAAAAAGCCCATGACCTTCAAGCAGATCCGCCTCAAGCACATTTTGATCTCCGCCGGCTTGTTCACGGCGGTGCTGGTGTTCGGCGTGATCCTCTGCTTCACGGTGCTCTTTAAAACCGAGACCATCAACGTCAACGGAGATGTTTACTACGAGAAAGATCAGGTCGTCGCGTTCAGCAACGTTTCGTCGGGACAGAATATTTTTATCGGCACGTGGAATAGTACACCTGAGGAGATCGTCAAAAACCTGCCCTATATCGAGAGCGCCGAGGTCAGCTTTGACATGCCCGACACCATCAATATCGACGTAAAAAACGCGATCCCTACCTATGCGATACAAAACGGCAGCGGCTGGCTGGTCGTCAGCTCCAAGGGACGCATTCTCGACATCGTCAACTACAAGACGGACGATCTGGTCGAGCTGAAATGCGGCGACATCGGCGCGGGCACCAAGGGCAGCTACATCGATTTCGGCGACGATTCCGTCTCCGATATCCTGCACAGCGTGGCAAAGAGCTTCGCCGACTGCGGGGTGGATAAGGTGACGGGCTTCGATATCACGAACCTGTCCTCCATCGTGATTTCCTATGACAACCGCATCGACATCAATATCGGACTGCCCGAGGACATCGAGTATAAGATCAAGACCGCCTTTACCATCATCAATGAAAAGCTCGATCCCAACAACACGGGCACCATCGCGGGCACGCTGGACGTGTCGACCTGCAACAAGAACAAGATCTCCCGCTACAAGCCATCTGCGACCGTGCCGCCGACCGTTCCCGCAGTGACGGAGCCGCAGACGACTGCTCCCGGTGAGCAGACAACGACGCCGGTGCAGGACGATTACAGCGGATACGATGACAGCTATGATGACGGTTATGACGACAGCTATGACGGATATGATGATGGCGGCTATGACAGCGGCTACGATGACGGCTATGACGGATACGATGATGACGGCGGTTATGACGAGGATTACGGCGAATACACATGGAATGCAGCGTGACGCCCGCCCGCGTGCGCCCAAGGGCGCTTTATCCGCGCGTGAAGG
The DNA here is from genome assembly GCA_902784855.1 of uncultured Ruminococcus sp. Lineage (GTDB taxonomy): Bacteria > Bacillota > Clostridia > Oscillospirales > Acutalibacteraceae > Ruminococcoides. Next base: position 32,577 of record CACZWQ010000009.1, read on the forward strand.
GTTTGTTTGGGCGGTAACCATTAGTGCCCGCGTTCGAACGCGGGATGAAAACCTGACCTTACTCACGAACGTCTGTATCGCGGATTGGGTCGAGCGTCCCGCTCGAGCGTCACGCTCGCGCGGGAAATAAAGGAAAAAAACCATCCAAAACCATTGATATTTTTTCGAAAGTATGTTAATATAATTGATAAAGTGTGTATTATAAGATGACAGTGCGTATTTTGTAATAGATTCTCGAACACTAAGGAGGAAGTTAATATGGCTTTTGAACTGGAACTGGAAAGCGAGTATATGCCGAAAATCAAAGTGATCGGTGTCGGCGGCGGCGGCGGCAACGCTGTCAATCGCATGGTTGCAATGGACGTCAAGAACGTCGAATTTATCGCCATCAATACCGATGAGCATGTATTGAGACTGTCAAAGGCTTCGCAGAAAATTCAGATCGGCGAAAAGCTGACCCGCGGCAAGGGTGCAGGCTCCATGCCCTCCATCGGTCAGAATGCCGCGAACGAGAGCAAGGACGAGATTGCCGCGCTGCTCAAGGATACCGACATGGTCTTTGTCACCGCCGGTATGGGCGGCGGCACCGGTACGGGTGCAGCTCCCGTCGTTGCGAAGATCGCCAAGGATATGGGAATCCTCACCGTCGGCGTTGTCACCAAGCCGTTTGCGTTCGAGGGCAAGAGAAGAATGGCGCAGGCTGAGCAGGGTATTGCCGAGCTTTCCGCTTGTGTAGACTCGCTGATCATCGTTCCCAACGAAAGATTAAAATATGTTTCCGATACCAGCATCACGCTGCAAAATGCGTTTGCGATCGCCGATGACGTGCTCCGCCAGGGCGTTCAGAGTATTTCCGACCTGATTTTGCTGCCGGGTCTTGTCAACCTCGACTTTGCGGACGTCACCTCCGTCATGAAGGACGCGGGCTATGCGCACATGGGTATGGGCTCCGCCTCCGGCAAGGATAAGGCGACCATCGCCGCGGATATGGCGATCTCCAGCCCGCTGCTCGAGACCTCGATCGACGGCGCAAAGGGTCTGATCATCAACATCACTGCCTCCTCCGACGTCAGCTTGGAGGATATCGACGCTGCTTCCACCATGGTCAAGGATAAGGTCAGCGAGGACGCGAACATCATCTGGGGTGCTGTCATCGACGACAGAATGGACGATCAGATGAGCGTGACCGTTATCGCCACCGGCTTCGGCACGGCGGACACTGTCCCGCTGGTCCAGCAGAAGCCCACCGACAACGTGATCGTTGACACGCCCGAGCCGACTGTTCCCAAGAAGAAGAGCCGCGCGGTGAAGGATACGACCGATGATGAGGACGATACGTTCTACGATATCATGTCCATCTTCAATAAATAATCTTGGATAATTTTAAGAGCGTTCCCGCCAGATGGGAACGCTCTTTTCAAATAGGATGTCAGTTTTCCATTTGCTTGCCGAGAAAGGCGGCTGCCGACTGGGCGAGCTTGGTCTCGACCCCGGTGGGCAGCTTGATGTTCTCGCTGCTCAGCATGACCACCGCACCCATCACGTCGCCCGAGGCGATGATGGGAAAGATGACCGCCGCGTTGTGCTCCAGCCCCTCGATGGGCTGCACGTTGTTGAGGGTCTTTTCGCCCGCGATATAGCTGCGCCGCGCGTCCATCAGGTTCTCGAGTACTGCGCTCACGCGCCGTTCCAGAAACTCACGCTTTGAGACGCCTGCCGCCGCGATCACATGATCGGTGTCACAAATCAGTGTCGGCATGCTGCTGATCCGCGCGATTACGTCCGCATACTGCGCTGCGAACACCGAAAGCTCGCCCACGGGTGAGTATTTTTTGAAGATGACCTCCCCGTCGGTAGCCGTGTAAATCTCCAGCGGGTCGCC
>CACZWQ010000010.1 GCA_902784855.1 uncultured Ruminococcus sp.
AAATGGTCATCATCCCGGGACTGACGATGAAGCTGACCAAAATATTTGAGCACTTCCTCAGCGAAAAGGCGATCACCCGCCTGTCCTATGACGTGCAGAACGCCAAGGACGGACAGCCCTCATGATCAGGTTCATCAAAGCGGTCTACAATTGGATCCTGCCCTTCACCAAAAAGATCTCCCGCGACAACCTCTTTGCCATCGCCGGACAGACCGCGTTCTTCATGGTGCTTTCGGCGGTGCCGTTCTTGATCTTCCTCGTCTCGGTGCTGCAGCGGCTGAACCTGTCGCCCGAGCTGTTCAACGTTGTCTTGGGAAGCGCGCGCAGCCAGACGGATTTTAAAAACATGACCCAGCCGCTCAACGATCTGGTGCAGCAGTCGGTCAGCGTTTCCGTCATCAGCTTGATTGCCGCCCTGTGGTCGGCGTCCAAGGGTATGCACGCCATCACCAACGGACTCAACCGCGTCCACAATACCTATGAAAACCGCAACTGGTTCGTCGTGCGCCTGCGCGCCATGATGCACACGCTGGTGTTTTTGCTGATCATCATCGTCACGATCTTTGTCATCTTCCTCGGCAATACGGTCAACGATCTGGTGAGCGAGAGACTCGGCAGCTGGCCGTGGTACGCCCACCTCGTCTACGCCCTGCGCTATGTATTGGTGTTTCTCTACCAGGTGCTGCTCTTTGCGCTGCTCTACCGCAACATTCCCAACCTGACGCGGCGGACACGCCGCAGGTTTTGCCTGCGCTGCCAGCTGCCGGGCGCGCTGTTCTGCGCCGCCTCGTGGCATGTGCTGCTCTTCGGCATTTCCGTCTACGTCACCGACCCGACTTCAACGGCTTTTCCATCTATAAGGGACTGACGCAGCTGGCTGTCGCGATGATCTTCACCTATTTCTGCATGGTCTGCCTGATGATCGGCGCGGAGATCAATTACTTTTATCACCGCGAGATCGACTGGCTCACCCGCAAGCTCATCCCGAAGCCGATACGCGACCGTCAGCAAAAGCGGCGGCTCGAAAAGCGGAAAAAATCATAATTCATTCACCTCGTTCATATTGTTGAGCGAGGTGTTTTTATGTTAAAGAAGGTTATTGTATTTCTTTTGGCAGCCGCGCTGCTCACGGCGTCGCTGACAGCGGCACAGGCGGCGGACAACGGCGCCTTGATCACGGCGCCCGCGGGCGTGCTGATGGAGGCGTCCACGGGCAAGATCCTGTATGAGAAAAACGCGCACGAAAAGCGCCCGTGCGCGTCGATCACCAAGGTCATGACCCTGCTGCTGGTATTCGAAGCGATGGACAGCGGCAGGCTCAGGCTCGACGACACGATCACCGCCGGCGAACACGCGGCCTCGATGGGCGGCAGCGACATCTGGCTGGAAGCGGGGGAGACGATGTCGGCGGACGACATGATCAAGGCGACCGCCGTGGCAAGCGCCAACGACGCGGCAGTCGCGCTCGCCGAGCACATCAGCGGCAGCGAGGACGTATTTGTCGCGCAGATGAACGAGCGCGCCGGGCAGCTCGGCATGAAGGACACGGTGTTCAAGAACTGCAACGGGCTGGACGAGGAGGGGCATGTCACCTCCGCCTATGACGTCGCCCTTATGTCGCGGGAGCTGTGCCGCCACCCGAAGATATTCGACTACACGTCCATCTGGCTCGACAACCTGCGCGGCGGCAAGACACAGATCGTCAATACCAACAAGCTGCTCAAAACCTACAACGGCATCACGGGCCTGAAAACAGGCACCACCGACGACGCGGGCTGCTGTATCTCGGCGACCGCGACCAGAGGCGATCTCTCGCTGATTGGCGTGGTGCTCGGCGCCGACACGGGCAAGCAGCGGTTTGCCGACGCGGCGGCGCTGCTCGACTACGGCTTTGCGAATTATGCGGTAAAAGAATTAAAAGTGCCCGAGGAGCTGCCCGCCGAGATCAAGGTAGAGGGCGGCATGGAAAAGACCGCTGCCCTGCGCTGTGAGATCAACGCGGGCGTGGTCGTCAACAAGGCGAGCGACGACGAAGCACACAGCACGGTCTCGCTGCCGGAAAGCCTGCAGGCGCCCGTCGAGGAAGGAGAAAAGGTGGGCAGCGTGATCTGGAAGATAGGAGACGACACGCTCAGCTTTGATATCCTCTGTGAAAGGGAGATTCCGCAGGCGACCTTCGCGCCGGTGTTCGTCAGATTATTCGATTCGCTGATCAAGCTGTAGGCATTATCTGAGATTGTCAGAAGAAAAAACCGAAAAGCCTTGCAAATAATCGGGTTTTATTGTATAATACAATAAATAGATTAATATGGAGGGTTATATTATGGCAACAAAATTAACCGATAAGTATTTACAGGGCTTTGTCGCCGAGCACGAATATGCCGGCGTCGCGCAGGAGGTAAAGGCGGCGCATAAGGCGCTGCACGAGGGAACGGGTCTCGGCAACGATTTCATCGGCTGGCTGAACCTGCCCACCGATTATGACAAAGAGGAATTCGCCCGCATCAAGGCGGCTGCCGAGAAGATCAAGAAGGATACCGACGTATTTGTCGTCATCGGCATCGGCGGTTCGTATCTCGGCGCGCGCGCGGCGATCGAATTTCTGACATCCCAGAATTACAACCTGACCTGCAAGGATACCCCGCAGATCTTCTTTACGGGCAATTCCATCAGCTCCTCGGCGCTCGCCGAGCTCATGGAGCTGTGCGAGGGCAAGGATGTATCCGTCAATATGATCTCGAAGTCCGGCACCACCACCGAGCCCGCCATCGCGTTCCGCGTATTCCGCGAGATGCTCGAGAAGAAGTACGGCAAGGACGGCGCCAGAGAGCGCATCTACTGCACCACCGACAAGGCGCGCGGCACGCTGAAGGCGCTCGCCGATGAGGAAGGCTATGAGACCTTCGTGGTACCCGATGACGTCGGCGGCAGATTCTCCGTGCTCACGGCGGTCGGCTTGCTGCCCATCGCGGTCTCGGGCGCCGACATCGACGCGCTGATGCAGGGCGCGCAGCAGGCGCAGAAGGAGCTGGACAACGACGATGTTCTGACCAACGACTGCTACAAGTACGCCGCGATCCGCAACATCCTCTACCGCAAGGGCAAGACCATGGAGATCATGGTTTCCTATGAGCCCGCGTACACGATGATGTCGGAGTGGTTCAAGCAGCTCTTCGGCGAGAGCGAGGGCAAGGACAAGAAGGGTATTTTCCCCGCCAGCGTCGTTTTCTCCACCGATCTGCACTCCCTCGGTCAGTACATTCAGGACGGCAGACGCACGATGTTCGAAACCGTCGTCCTCTTTGATAAATGCAAGAAGGAAGTTACCCTCGGCACCGATCCTACGAACGTCGACGGTCTCAACTTCCTTGCCGGAAAGACCATGGACTATGTCAACCACAAGGCGTTTGAGGGTACGGTGCTCGCGCACAATGACGGCGGCGTGCCGAACGTGGTCATCAACGTCCCCGAAATGAACGAGTCCGAGCTCGGCTATCTGATCTACTTCTTCGAGAAGGCATGCGCCATCTCGGGCTACATGCTCGGCGTGAACCCCTTCAACCAGCCCGGCGTGGAGAGCTACAAGAAGAACATGTTCGCCCTGCTCGGCAAGCCCGGCTATGAGGATCAGAAGGCAGCGCTCGAAGCGCGTCTGGGATAACTTCACCGCGAATAAACGAATAAACGAATACTCAAAAACAGGAGGAATTACGATTATGGTTACATTACTTATCGGTAAGAAAGGCACAGGAAAGACAAAAAAGCTGATCGCGCGCGCAAATGAAGCGGTCGCCGCTTCCGCGGGCAACGTCGTCGTCATTGAGAAGGGCGCAAAGCTGACCTATGACGTGACGCACAAGGCGAGACTGATCGACACCGATCAGTATTCGATCAGCGGCTATGACATGCTCTACGGCTTCATCAGCGGTATCTGCGCGGGCAACTATGACGTGACGGATATTTTGGTCGACTCCACCTTCAAGATCTGCAAGGATGGCATCGCGGGCTTGGAGGAGTTCACCAAGAAGCTGCAAAACCTTTCCGAAACCTGCTCTACCAACATTGTGCTGCTGATTTCGGCAGACGAGGCGGACGTTCCGGATTCCATCAACGCGGTTTGCGAGAAGGTCTGAACCATTTCGGTATGAAACGCTCACGGGGTTGGCTCTCATTGGCAGAGCCAACCCCGTTTTGCACAAAAAAGTTCTGCCAAGCCAGTGACAAGGCGCGCTGATTGTGATAGAATAAACTCAAAACCATAAGAAGGTGTATGATGAACATGATTAAGAAAAGAATCACGGTGCTGCTGCTCGCGGTCTGTCTGCTGTTCTGCGCGATGACGGCAGTCTGTGCGGCAGGCGGCGACCCGATGGACGTCCACTGGGACGGCATGACCGGCAGATGGATCGCGCCCGCGAAGCCCGTCAGCTATTATATGGTGGCGCTCAACCTCAACGGCGGCTATCTCAGCGACTACACCACCGGCGACACCTATTACAATTTCACCGATACCATCAAAAACTGCGGCCCCGGCGACTATACCTTCGAGGTCTGCGCGGTATTTGACGACACCTCCAAGTCCAAAACCGTGTCCTCCGGCGTCTATACCTATAATGAGGTAAAAGCGCACCCGCACCCGCTGCACTATGTCGCGTTCCGCTATCCCACCTGCACCGAGGACGGCGTCAAGGAGCACTTCGAATGCCCCGTCTGCGACGCCTACTACTGGGACGCGATGGCACAGAACGAGATCTATGACAAAAGCGAGGTCGTTCTTCCCGCCACGGGACATGTCTGGGGAGAGTGGCAGGTCACCAAGCAGCCCACCGAGACAGCCGAGGGCGAGGAAAAACGCGTCTGTCAGGAGAATTCCCAGCATGTCGAGACGCGCAAGATCCCCAAGCTGACCCCGACCGCTTCTGCCACGACCGCGCCCGTCACGACGACGCCCGAGACCACGGCGGAAGCGGAGACGGAAATCGCGACCGAGGCGGGCGCAGTGGTGACGCACAGCACCTATCCCGATACGACGCGCCGCGATCCGCTCGACGGAGGTCCCGGCGACTACCGCAACAATGTCGGTTTGATCATCGCGCTGGTTCTCGGCGGACTCTTGCTGTTCCTCGTGCTGCCGCTGATCATCATCCTGATTATTGTTCTTTCAAAGAAGAATAAAAATAGGAGACCGCCGCAGCCGCCGCTCGGCGGCGGGGAATACCGCAACGGTTCGGAATATCTTCCGCAGCCGCCTTATCGTGGCAATCAGGGCTACCCGCAGCAAGCGCCCTACCCGGACGACCCGGGCTACCCGCAGCAGCCCCCTTATCCGGACGACAGAAGCATCTACAGCAGCGGCAGAACACAGCACTTCGGCGATCGTCGCGAGACGGGCGGATATCATTATCAGATGAACGATCAGGACATCCGCACCGAAAAGCTGGATCGGGATCCGACAGATCGTCCCGATCGCTATGACAAATAACGGACAGGGGAGCCCTTTGCGGCTCCCCTGATGTTATTTTAATTCTATAATCGAATTATACCCCAATATCTGCTGTTAAAACAAAAAATAATCCGCAAATTATTGAATTTTTCGGTTGACAAAGGCTCAAACCTTTTGTATAATATTACACAGCGTTTTAATATGCGTCCATGCGGGCTGCGAGGTGCTGTCATGCTTTTTGAACTCAAATCGGTTTTCCTCAATGAGGGACTCGAACAACAGCTCAATTACGAGCTTGATATCGCCGATATCGACATCGACGGAGTTTTTCCATTCACTTCTCCCGTTGCCGTGACCGCGACCGCCCGCAACCGTGCGAGCCTTGTGACACTAACGCTTGCGTGCAGCTATGACTACAGCCGTCCCTGCGACCGCTGCGGCGAGAGCTTTACGCGGCGGGAAGAAAAGGTCTTTGTCCACAAGCTTGCGCAGACCCTGGCAGACGAGGGCAACGACGATTATATTGAAACTCCTGATTTTACCGTCGAGCTGGACGAGGTGGTCATCTCGGACATTCTGCTCAACCTGCCGCAGAAAAACCTCTGCAAAGAGGCTTGCAAGGGGCTGTGTCCCGTCTGCGGTCAGAATCTCAACCTCGGCACCTGCTCCTGCTCCGGCGAGAGCGTCGACCCCAGACTCGCGGTGTTAAAACAGCTTATGGATTAATTACACATATAAGGAGGTCTTTGTCATGGCAGTACCCACCAGAAAAACATCACACGCAAGAAAAAGCTCAAGACGTTCAACCGTTTGGAAACTGGACGCTCCCACTCTCGTCACCTGCCCCAACTGCGGCGAGCTGACCGCTGCGCATAAGGCATGCACCAATTGCGGTATGTATAAAGGCAGACAGGTTGTCGTAAAGAAAGACGCTTAATCAAATAGCAAGTGGAACATCATGGGCGGCAGACTTCTGCACGCCCTGTTTTTCTTTCACACGACGGCACCGTCGTCATCCAAGGAGGACACACTATGACCAAACCCGTAATCGCGATTGTCGGCAGACCGAATGTCGGCAAGAGCACCCTCTTTAATAAATTGATCGGGCAGCGACTCTCCATCGTCGACGATACCCCGGGCGTGACGCGCGACCGCATTTACGGCGAGACCGAGTGGTGCGGTCACACGGCGATGGTCGTCGACACGGGCGGCATCGAGCCGAAGAGCGACGATATCATCCTCTCACAGATGCGCCGACAGGCACAGCTCGCCATCGACACCGCCTCGGCGATCATCCTCGTCACCGATCTCAAGAGCGGCATGGTCGCGACCGATATGGAGGTGGCGCAGATGCTCCAAAAGGCGGGCAAGCCCGTCGTGCTCTGCGTCAACAAATGCGATACCGTCGGCGAGCCGCCGATGGAGTTCTATGAATTCTATAATCTCGGCTTGGGCGAGCCTGTTTCCGTTTCGGCGGTGCACGGTCACGGCACGGGCGACCTGCTCGACCGCGTTTTCGAATATCTCGACTTCGGCGAAGAGGGCGAGGAGGAGGATACCGTCATCCGCGTCGCCGTCATCGGCAAGCCGAACGCGGGCAAAAGCTCGCTCATTAACAAAATCACCGACGAGGAGCGCTGCATCGTCTCCGATATCGCGGGCACGACGCGCGACACGATCGACACGCTCGTCGAAAACGAATTCGGCAAATTCAGCTTTACCGACACCGCGGGACTGCGCCGCCAGAGCAAGATCTACGATAACATCGAAAAATACAGTATCCTGCGCGCCAAGATGGCGATCGAGCGCAGCGACGTCTGCGTCATCATGATCGACGCCGCCGAGGGCGTCACCGAACAGGACACCAAGGTCGCCGGTCTCGCACATGACGCGGGGCGCGCCTGTATCCTCGCCGTCAACAAGTGGGACGCGATCGAGAAAAACGACAAGACCATGTCGGAGTTTCGCAAGAAGCTCGACGCGGATTTTGCCTTTATGTCCTACGCGCCGCAGGTGTTCATCTCCGCCAAGACGGGACAGCGCATCGACAAGCTCTTCGAGTATATCGTCATGTGCTACCAAAACACCTTCCTGCGCATCCGTACGGGCATGCTCAACGAGCTGCTCGCACAGGCGACCACCCGTGTCCAGCCGCCCTCCGACAAGGGCAAGCGCCTGAAGATCTTCTACATGACGCAGGCAGGCGTCAAGCCGCCGACCTTCGTCTTTTTCTGCAACGACAAGGAGCTGTTCCATTTTTCCTATCAGCGCTATCTGGAAAACCGCATCCGCGAGGCGTTCGGCTTGGAGGGAACACCCGTCAAAATCATTGTCCGTGAAAGGGGAGAGAAGTAGTGTTTTCCACCTTAGTCAATCTGTTTTCCGTCAACTGGTATTGGTTTCTGCTCGTCGCGGTGATCGCCTACCTGATCGGCAGCATCAACCCCGCGGTGATCGTCACCCGTGTCGTCACCAAGGGCAAGAGCGATATCCGCAGCATGGGCAGCGGCAACGCGGGCTTTACCAACGTCCTGCGCTCGGTGGGCAAGGGTCCCGCCATCGTCACCATCGTCTGCGACGCGCTCAAATGTATTTTAGCGGTGTTCATCGCCTATTTTCTCTTCGTTTGGTTCGCAAGCGTCCCGTCAGGCGACGAGTGGTTTCGCCGCTGCTATTTTACCTGTATCAAGTACTACGCCGGTGTGTTCTGCATCCTCGGTCACGCGTTCCCGCTCTATTTCCGTTTTAAGGGCGGCAAGGGCATCGTCACGGCGGCGGCGCTGATGCTCAGCTCCGACTGGCGCGTGTTTCTGCTGATTCTGGCGACGTTTTTGATCATCTTCATCGTCGGCAGGATCATTTCCCTCGCCAGCATCATCTGCGCGATCCTCTATGCGCCCTACACCTTCCTGTTCACCTTTGTGTTCGATCATCTGCTGACGCAGCCGTGCCTGTGGTATGTGCTCGTCGCGACCGCCTGCTCCCTCATCATCGGCATGTTCGCGGTCTTTATGCATCGGGAGAACATCAAGCGTCTGAAAAACGGCGAGGAAAAGAAAATCCACGCGAAAAAATAGCATTTCATAAAGCGCCTTCGGGCGCTTTTCTTTTTTTGGGAGGAACGGAGGGCGTTCTTGATGAAGGATTGCTGTCTGATAATGACAAACGGATGAATCGGGTCGTAGGATAGGCATGAATATTCAAAAAAATTTGAAAATATTCATAAAAAGGCTTTATTAAAATCGCCTTTTGTAGTATAATAAACCTAAGTGTAAGCTCATTATCAATCATTATCGATCCCATTTTCAAAAAGGCGGTGGAATTAATGTCTGAATTTTCCGTACCTCTGTCCGAGATCGTCGACCGGCTCGGCTTGGACAAGGTCTATGTCTCTGAAAACTACGAGGAAACTAAAATCTCCTCCATCGAAATCAACCGTCCGGGCTTGGAGCTGACGGGCTATTTCGAATTCTTTGACAACAAGCGCATCCAGATCCTCGGCAACACCGAGTTCTCCTATCTGGGTCGCTTCGGCAGCGAGGCGCAGCGCATGGTCATCGACTCCATTTTCAGCTTCGGACCGCCTGCGGTCATCATTTGCCGGCAGATCGAGCCGACCAATGTGATCTTGGAGAGCGCCAAGCTGCACAAGGTCTCGATCTTCCGCACCGATGAAAATACATCCGACCTCACCGCCCGGCTGGTACAGTTCCTCAACCGCGAGCTTGCGCCGCGCATCACGCGCCACGGCGTGCTGGTGGAGGTATACGGCGAGGGCTGTCTGCTCATCGGAGACAGCGGCGTCGGAAAGAGCGAGACCGCCATCGAGCTGATCAAGCGCGGTCACCGTCTGGTCGCCGACGATGCGGTGGAGATCCTGCGCACCTCGGTCAATACCATCATCGGACAGTCGCCGCAAAACATCCGTCATTTTATCGAGCTGCGCGGCATAGGTATCATTAACGCGCGCCAGCTCTTCGGCATGGGCGCCATCAAGACGAGCGAAAAGATCGACATGGTCGTCAATCTGGAGCTGTGGGACAACACCAAGGTGTACGACCGCATGGGACTGGACAACGAGTATATGGAGATCCTCGGGGTCGAGGTGCCCACCATGACCATCCCTGTCAAGCCCGGCCGTAACCTCGCGGTCATCATCGAGGTCGCCGCCATGAACAACCGCCAGAAAAAGATGGGCTACAACGCCGCGAAGGACCTGCTCAAGAGCTTGGGCATGGATCTTGCCGCGATGCCCGAGTCGCCCAAGGTGGTCATTGACAAATGGGAGTAATTTATTTTTTGAGGGGTAGGAACCAATGGACAGATCAGATATCATTTATGACCTTGCGGAGATCCTCAACTGTGACGCCCGCAAAGATGAGCCGCTGAGCAGGCATACCACCTTTAAGATCGGCGGCGCGGCGGATACCTATATCAAGGTGGATTCCGCCAGCAAGCTGAGCACGATCCTGCGCGAGTGCCGCGAATCCGACGTCGACTTCATGATCATCGGCAACGGCAGCAATATCCTCGCGTCCGACGACGGCTACCGCGGCGTGGTCATCCGTCTGGACGGCGAATTTCGCAGGATGGCGCTCGTGGACGAGGACACGATCTTTTGCGGCGCGGGCGCCACGCTTGCCTCGCTCTGCAAATACGCGCTCGGCTGCGGTCTGAGCGGCTTGGAATTCGCGTGGGGCATTCCCGGCACGGTGGGCGGCGCCGTCTTTATGAACGCGGGCGCCTACGGCGGCGAGATGAAGGACGTTGTCTACTGCGTCAACCACCTCACCCCCGACGGCGAATCCGGCAGGATCGAGAAGGACGACCTGCAGTTCGGCTACCGCACCAGCGTCTACCGCCAAAACCGCGCGATCATCACGGGCGTGACCTTAAAGCTCAAAAGGGACAATCCCGACGACATCCGCGCCCGGATGGACGATTATCTCAACCGCCGTTCGAGCAAGCAGCCGCTGGAATATCCCAGCGCGGGCAGCGTATTCAAGCGTCCCGAGGGCGCCTTTGCGGGCGCGCTGATCCAGCAGTGCGGGCTGAAGGGACATTCCCACGGCGGCGCGCAGGTCAGCGAAAAGCACGCGGGCTTCATCATCAACAAATCGGGCGCGACAGCCAACGACGTCAAGAGCCTGATCCGCGAGGTGCAGACCAAGGTCTATGACGAGACGGGCTACACCTTGGAATGTGAATTGATTATTCTGTAAAAGAAATATAACTGCCTGCTGCCGCAGCGGCAGCACGATGATGGGACGCGCCTCCCGTCCCCGCCGACCGGCAGGGGGCTTTCATAGGCGCGCAGGTGCCGGCAGGGCATCTATCGGGGTAAATATGGAATTTGTGATCATTACGGGCATGTCGGGCGCCGGCAAGACATCGGCGCTCCATGTGCTGGAGGATATCGGCTTTTACTGCGTGGATAACATCCCCGCTTCGCTGCTCTCCATGCTCTTCACCCTCTGCACGAAATCGGAGGACGAGAACATGAAGCGCGTGGCGGTCGTCGTCGACGTCAGGGGAACCGAAAACTACAAAATGATGAACGTCAGCATCGAACAGTTCAAGTCGGAGCATAAGGAGGTCAAGATCCTCTTTTGCGACGCCAAAACCGACGTCATCATCATCCGCTACAAGGAGACCCGCCGCAAGCATCCGCTGGCGGGCAGGCTCAAGGACGGCTCTGTCTCGGAGGCGGTCGAGCTGGAAAAGGCGCTGCTCGATCCGGTCAAGCGGCTTGCCGACTACAATATCGACACCACCTACATGTCCAACAAGCAGCTGCGCGAGCGCGTGACGAGTCTGTTTATGGAGGATACCTCACAGGCGTTGACGCTGACGTTCATGTCGTTCGGCTTCAAGTACGGCATCCCCTTGGAAGCGGATATGATCATCGACGTGCGCTGCCTGCCCAATCCGTTCTACATTCCCGCGCTCAAACCGCTGACGGGACTCGACGAGGAGGTCAGGGACTTTGTGCTGGGAAGCGAGGAGACGCAGGGCTTTGTCAAGCATACGCTCAGCCTGCTGGATTTCGCGGTGCCGCTCTATCTCAAAGAGGGCAAAAGCGAGCTGGTGGTCGGCGTCGGCTGCACGGGCGGCAAGCACCGCAGCGTGACGGTCGCGCGTGAGCTGGAGCACCATTTCCTGCGCCTCGGCTACAAGTGCGTCATACAGCACCGTGACGTGCCGAAGAGTTGAACCGAAGGAGGAGCTTGCTGCGGATGATAGGAGGAGAACGTGTCTTTTTCATCTGATGTCAAAAAGGAGCTGTGCCAATGTCAGCCGACAGACACGGATATGCTCCGGGCGGAGCTGTACGGGCTTTTGCTGTTCGGCAAGCATTTTAACGACAGCCGCATCGTCTTTACCACCGAGAGCAGCCACGCCGCCGCACACGCGGTCACCCTGCTCGAGACGCTCTATATGCCGATCATCGAACGGCAGAACGCCCTGCGCGTCAAGACAGGGGAGAGCAGGCTCTTTAAGATCTGCGTCGTCGATTCCGGCGATTGCCGGCGCATTTTTGAAGATTTCGGACACACCGCGGGGCAGGTGACGCGGCGCGTCAACCGCGCCAACCTATCCGCCGATGAATGTGCGGCGGCATTTGTCCGGGGCGTGTTTCTCAGCTGCGGCTCCGTGTCCGACCCCATGAAGGGCTATCACGCCGAATTCTGCGTGCCCTACAAAAATCTCAGTGTCGATCTTTGCAAGATACTCGCCGAGGTGACGGAGTGCGATTTCACGCCGAAAACCGTCGCCCGCAGCGGCAGCTATATCGTCTATTTCAAGGGCAGCGAACAGATCTGCGATCTGCTGACCTATATGGGCGCGCCCATCCAAGCGATGGAGATCATGGGCACGAAGGCGGTCAAGCAGGTGCGCAACAATGTCAACCGCCGCATCAACAGCGAGGTCGCCAATATCACCAAGGTCGCTTCCGCTTCGGCGAGACAGCTCGAAGCGATCGAGCATATCAAAAAAACCGTCGGGCTGGAGTCGCTTCCGGAGGATCTGCGGGAGATCGCTTATCTGCGGCTCGAAAATCCCGAAATGTCGCTGCGCGCGCTGGGGGAAAATCTCACCCCGCCGATCAGCCGCAGCGGCGCCAATCACCGCATGCAGCGCCTGCTGGAATATGCGGACATCAAGGAGAAACCATAATGGAGCAGAATATGACGCTGGAGCAGGCGAACGACCTGCTGGAACAGGCGATCAAGCAACTGGAAAACGAAGCCCTTCCCATGAGCGAGAGCGTGGAGGTATACGCCCGCGCCTGCGAGCTGATGGCTTTCTGCATGAAGGAGCTTGAAGGATACAGGGGCAGGATCGACGAGGTCAACGAAAAGCTCACGCAATATATCGCGGAGGGAAACCATGAATAATCATTATTTGAAGCTGATCGAAGAGTCGCTCTACGGCTTTCTGCCGCCGCTTGACTGCCGCGAGAGAAAGCTGATCGAAGCCATGCGCTACAGCTTGGAGGCGGGCGGCAAGCGCGTGCGTCCCCTGCTGGTGATGGAGTTCAACGCCCTGTGCGGCGGCAAGCCCGAGGCGGCGCTGCCGTTTGCCTGTGCGGTCGAGATGGTGCACACCTACTCGCTGATACACGATGATCTTCCCTGCATGGACGATGACGATCTGCGCCGCGGCAAGCCCTCCAATCATAAGGTCTACGGCGAGGACACCGCCCTGCTGGCGGGCGACGCCCTGCTGACGCTCGCCTTTGACGTGCTGTCCGGGGACAAAACCGCCGCATTGGTTGGCGATCGTGCGTGCCGCCGTGCCGTGAGCACCCTGTCGCGCTATGCGGGCTGCGTCGGCATGGTGGGAGGTCAGGTCATCGACCTCGCAAGCGAGCATATCACCGTGCCGATCGAGGTCGTCGAGGAGCTGGTGGGCAAGAAAACCGCCTGCCTGATTCAGGCGGCGTGCGAGCTGGGCTGTCTGGCGGCAGGTGCGGATGAAGCTGTCATCCGCGCGGCGAGCGACTACGGCAGAAGCATCGGCTACGCCTTCCAGATTCAGGACGACATCCTCGACTGCACCTCCACCGACGAGGTGCTGGGCAAGCCCGTCGGCAGCGACGAGGCGCACCAAAAATCCACCTATGTTTCCCTCTTGGGGATAGAGAAGGCGCGCGCCCTCGTTCATGATTACACCGCGCAGGCGATCGCGGCGCTCAACCGCATCGGCGGCAACACCAAGGCGCTGAGCTTTTTCGCGATGGATCTGGCAAAGCGCGTAAAATAATTCTAAAACAGGCGGTCAGGATTTGGTATTATGAGTGAGTATCCCATACTCTCGACAATTAAATCTTCCCACGACGTCAAGCGGATCGCGGAGCAGGACGTTGACGCGCTCTGCGCCGAGATCAGGGACAAGCTGATCGATGTCGTTTCCGTCAACGGCGGTCACCTGTCGCCTAATCTGGGAGTGGTGGAGCTGACGGTCGCCATGCACCGCGTCTTTGACTTTCCGAAGGACAGCGTGGTCTGGGACGTCGGCCATCAGAGCTATACCCACAAGCTGCTCACGGGGCGGTTCGACCGCTTCGATACCCTGCGCACCAAGGACGGCATTTCGGGCTTCCCCAAAAAGGAGGAAAGCCCCTGCGACGACTTCAACACGGGACACAGCAGCACCTCCATTTCGGCGGCGTTCGGCATCGCCAACGCCAAGGCGATGAAGGGCGACAACAGTCACACCATCGCGATCATCGGCGACGGTTCCCTGACGGGCGGTCTGGCGTTTGAGGCGATGAACAACGCGGGACGCTTCAACAAGAACTTCATCGTCGTGCTCAACGACAATAAAATGTCGATCTCCAAGAATGTCGGCGCCATCCCGCGCTACCTCACCACCGTGCGCATCCAGCCGTGGTACATCCGCGTCAAGAAATTCACCGAGCGCGCCCTGTCCCACATCCCGTTTTTCGGCAGGCTGATCAAGGGGGTGCTGCGCCGCAGCAAATCGGGGCTGAAAAACCTGATCTATAAAAACACGCTCTTTGACTGCTTCGGCTTCACTTATCTGGGTCCGATCGACGGCCATAACATCGAGGAGCTGGAAAACGCCTTTCTCGCGGCGAAGAAGATCCCGTCTCCCGCGCTGGTGCACGTCGTCACCAAGAAGGGCAAGGGCTATCAGCCCGCCGAGGACAAGCCGGGCGAGTTCCACGGCATCGGTCAGTTCGACATCGATTCGGGCGAGCCGATGTCCAGCCACAAGGGCTTTTCCGCCGAATTCGGCAAGATGCTCTGCAAGCTTGCCGAAAAGGACGACAAGATCTGTGCCATCACGGCGGCGATGACAAGCGGCACCGGCTTGCAGGATTTCGCCAAGACGCATAAAAACCGCTTCTTTGACGTAGGAATAGCCGAGGAGCACGCGGTCACCTTCGGCTGCGGTCTCGCATCCAAGGGCTTCCGCCCCGTGTTTGCGGTCTATTCCACCTTTTTGCAGCGCAGCTATGATCAACTGATACACGACGCGGCGCTCGGGCATAACCATCTGGTGCTCGCCATTGACCGCGCGGGCATCGTCGGCAGCGACGGCGAGACCCATCAGGGCGTATTCGACGTCTCCATGCTCAACACCATCCCCAACTCCACCATCTATTCGCCCGCCTATTTCGAGGGCATGCGCAAGTCGCTGCACACCGCGCTCTATGTGCAAAAGGGGCTGGCGGCGGTGCGCTATCCGCGCGGCGGCGAGCTCTACCGTCCCGAGGATTTCGGGGAAGAGAGCATCGACTACAATATTTACGGCAACCCCAACGCCCGGTATTTGATCGTCACCTACGGCAGGCTGTTTTCCTATGCCTGCAAGGCAAAGGACGCGCTGAGAGAGCAGGGGCTGGATGTCTGTATCCTCAAGCTGTGCAAGATCAAGCCCATCAGCCGCGAGGCGGTGTTCTTCGCTTCACGCTTCGATGAGGTCTGGTTCTTTGAGGAGGGCGTCAAAAACGGCGGCATCGCCCGCAACTTCTCCGATCTGATCGTGTTCGGCGGCTTCAAGGGGCGCTACCATATCAAGGCGATCGGCGACGAGTTTGTCAAGCAGATGACCGTCAGCGAGGCGCTGGAGCAGCTCAAGCTCGACGACAAGGGCATGACCGAGGTCATTCTGAGGAATTTGAACGATGAAAAAAAGACTCGATATTTTAGTATATGAAAAGGGCTTTGCCGAAAGCCGTGAGAAAGCCAAGGCGATCATCATGGCGGGGCAGGTCTATGTCGACAACCAAAAGGCGGACAAATGCGGCACCTCCTATGAGGAGAATGCATCGATCGAGGTGCGCGGCAGCGTGCTGCCCTATGTCAGCCGCGGCGGCTTAAAGCTCGAAAAAGCGATCCAAAGCTTTGACCTTGACCTGCAAGGCAAAACCGCCATGGATATCGGCGCTTCGACGGGCGGCTTTACCGACTGCATGCTGCAAAACGGCGCGAAGAAGGTCTATGCCATCGACGTCGGCTACGGTCAGCTCGCATGGAAGCTGCGCACCGACGAGCGCGTCGTCAATTTAGAGCGCACCAACATGCGCAAGGTGGGACGGGAGCAGGTGCCGGACCCGATCGATTTTTTCTCGGTGGACGTCTCCTTCATCTCGCTGCGCCTGATTTTGCCCGTGGCGCGGGAGCTGATGGCGGAGGGCGCGCAGGCTGTCTGCCTGATCAAGCCGCAGTTTGAGGCGGGCAGGGAAAAGGTCGGAAAAAAGGGCGTCGTCCGCGATCCCGCGGTGCATACCGAGGTGGTGCGGAGCATTTTTGATTTCTGCCTGCAAAGCGGCTTCGATGTGCTCCATCTCGATTATTCTCCCATCAAAGGACCCGAGGGCAATATCGAATACCTGATCCACCTGCAACGATCCGACGATCCGAAGGCATATACCGACGTCACGCCGGAAGAGCTGGTGCGGCAGTCGCACGAGGCATTGGACCACACCTGACCGGATCACGCGCGTCCCCATGTATTCCACCGTTTAAAAGAGGTATTATGAAAACAGCTATCATTGTCAACCTGACCAAACCGAAGGCGATCGTCTGCGCCGCGCGGATCTGCATCCTCATGAAGAGCGCAGGCGCAGAGATTCTCATGCCCCCCGACTGCGCGGAGTTTTTCCCCGACAAGGGCGTGCACTTTGCCGATACCGTTGAACAGCTTTTTGAAACCGCGGACGCGGCGATCACCGTCGGCGGCGACGGCACGATCATCCACGCCGCCAAATACGCCGCCTGCACCGACACGCCGCTGATCGGCGTCAATGTCGGCAGACTGGGCTTCGTCTCCGACGTGGAGCCGGACGAGATCGGCGATTTGAAAAAGCTTGTCAGCGGCGCCTATTCCGCCGAACAGCGGCTGCTGCTCGACGTCGAGGTGCGCAAGCCCGGCGGCGTCAGGCACTTTCTCGCGGTCAACGACGCGGTGCTGACGCACGGCACCCTTTCCAAGATCGTCGATTTCACCCTCAGCCTCAACGGCGAGGAAATCTCCAAATACCGCGCCGACGGGCTGCTGTTCTCCACGCCCACCGGCTCAACCGCCTATTCTCTCTCGGCGGGCGGACCCATCGTCTCCCCGCAGATGGACTGTATTCTCATGACGCCCGTCTGTCCGCACTCGCTCTTCTCGCGCTCGGTGCTCTTCAACGTGGACAGCGCCCTCGGCGTTACCGTCAAGATCCCCGCCGGCTGCGGCTGCGTGCTCTCGATCGACGGCGAGACCAACATCAACATCACCGAGCAGGATGTGGTGACCGTGCGCAGATCCGAACGTCGGCTGACGCTGCTTTCGGTCAAGAAGCGCAATTTTTACCGGAAACTCAACGAGAAGCTTAAAGTGAGGGAATTGAGATGAAAAGCGGCAGACACGCAAAAATATTGGAGATCATCTCCGAGCATCCCGTCGAGACACAGGACGAGATCATCACCCGTCTCAAGGAGGCGGGCTATAAGGCGACGCAGGCGACCATCTCCCGCGATATCAAGGATCTGCGGCTGGTCAAGACGCTGGGCAGCGACGGCAAGTACCGCTATATCTCCGCCGCCAACCGCAACGCCGACCTGCGTTCCAGCTTTGCGCAGCTTTTCTCCAATTCCGTCGTCTCCATCGACTGCGCGCAGAACCTCGTCGTGGTCAAAACGCTCAGCGGCATGGCAAACGCTGTCTGCGCGGCGATGGATTCCACCGGAAACGCCGCCATCGTCGGCACGATCGCGGGCGACGACACCTTCTTTGTCGCCTGCCGCACAGCGGAGAGCGCGGCGGAGCTGGCGGATTATCTGAAACAGTATATCATCAAGCACTAGACGGCGGGAACTGACTATGTTAAAGACCTTATATATCGAAAATATCGCAGTGATCGAAAAAACCTCCATCGACTTCTCTCGCGGGCTCAATGTCCTCACGGGCGAGACGGGCGCGGGTAAAAGTATCATCATCGACGCCATCAACGCGATCATGGGACAGCGCGTCTCCAAGGACATCATCCGCACGGGAGAGAGCGCCGCTTTCGTCAGCGCCCGGTTCGAGGACGTCAACGAGAGCGTGCGAAAAAAGCTTGCACAGCTCGGTTTTGCGTTGGAGGACGAGGAGCTGATCATCCAGCGCAGCCTGAGCGCGGGCGGAAAAAACGCCTGCAAGATCAACGGCAGACCCGCGACGGTCTCCATGCTGCGCGAGCTGTCCAAAAACCTGATCAATATCCACGGTCAGCATGAAAGCTACGAGCTGTTCTCTCCCGAGACGCACCTCGGCTATATCGACAGCTACGGCGGCACGCTCGACATGATCGATCGCTACCGCGAAGCGTATCACGAATACAAAATTCTCCAAAAGAAATTAAACACCGCCGTTACCGATGAGAGCGAGCGCCTGCGCGAGATCGACCTGCTGCAGTTCCAGTCACAGGAGCTGTTTGACGCGGACGTGCAGCCCGGCGAGGAGGAACAGCTGGAAGCGGAGCGCGAGGCGCTGATGAACTTTGAAAAGATTTTCTCGCTGCTCAACAAGGCAAAGCTCATGCTGGAAGGCGAGGACAGCAACGGCGGCGCCGAAGCGGTGGATATCGCCGCCACGGCGGTGCAAAACGCCGCCGCCTACAACAGCGAATATGAGTCGCTCGGCAACAGGCTGACCGATCTTTACTATGAGCTGCGCGACTGCGCCGAGACCCTCAACGACGCGATCGACGATCTGGAGAGCGACCCGCAGCGCCTCGAGGAGATCGAGGAGAGACTTGACCTCTTCGGCAGACTGACGCGCAAGTATAACTGCGCCGCCGACGAGCTGCCCGCGCTTGCGGAGCAGATGCAGACCCGCCTGGAGGAGCTGCTTAATTACGACCGCGACCGCGACGCGCTGATCGAAGCCTGTCAGGCTGCCGAGCAGAAGGCGCTCTCGCTTGCCCGGGAACTCAGCGCCAGGCGCAAGGAGGTCGCCGAGACCTTTGCCGCCGCGGTCAAGCGGGAAATGAGCTTTCTCAACATGCCGAACGTCGAGCTGGTCCCGCAGTTTGAGGAGACCGCGCTCAGCGCCGACGGCATCGACAAGGCGGAGCTGCTGATTTCCGCCAATCCCGGCGAAACGCCGCGCCCCGTGGCAAAGATCGCCTCGGGCGGCGAGCTGTCGCGCATGATGCTCGCGATCAAGACCGTCCTCGCCGCCACCGACGACGTGGACACCCTGATCTTCGACGAGGTGGACACGGGCATCTCCGGCTCCGCCGCCGAAAAGGTCGGCTTGAAGCTCAAGGAGGTCTCCCGCGACAGCCAAGTCCTCTGCGTCACCCATCAGGCGCAGATCGCCGCGCTCTCGGACGACCACTATCTCATCGAAAAGCGCGTGGAGCAGGGAAGGACCTTCACGGTCGTCAAACCGCTCGACCGCGACGCGCGTATCCGTGAGCTGGCGCGCATCATCGGCGGCGTCAATATCACGGAAGCCGCGCTCTCTCACGCGGCGGATATGCTGGATCACGCATAAACACTTTTAATCGGAAAGGATGCGACGAGTTGAAGCTTTGGACAGTAGCCAACCTGAACAAAGACGAGGCAAAGGCGCTTCAAAATACATACGGGCTGCCGGGCATTGTTGCCATGCTGCTCCAAATCAGACAGATCACGACCCGCGAGGAGATCGTCGACTTTCTGCAAAACGACAGCAAGCTTGCCTCTCCCTTTGAGATCAGGGACATGGACAAGGCGTGCGAGCGCGTCAGGGCGGCGATCGAGAACAACGAATTTATCTGCGTCTACGGCGACTACGACGCCGACGGCGTCACCTCCACCGCGCTGCTCTATTCCTATCTGGACGCGGTGGGCGCGCACGTGATGTACTACATCCCCTCTCGGGAGGGCGAGGGCTACGGCATGAATATCCCCGCCGTGGATTCCCTGCATGAAAAGGGCGTTCAGCTGATCATCACCGTCGACAACGGGATCGCCGCGATCGACGAGATCCGCCACGCGAAGTCGCTCGGCATCGACACCGTCGTCACCGACCACCACCGCCCCTTGGGCGAGCTGCCCGCGGCGTGCGCCGTCGTCAACCTCCACCGCGCGGACTGCCCGAGCCGCTTCAAGCAGCTCTCGGGCGTGGGCGTGGCTTTTAAGCTGATCATGGCGCTGGAGGGCGAATACTGCGACGTGAATTCCCTGCTCGACAACTACGCCGACCTGCTCAGTCTCGGCACCATCGGCGATATCGTCGAATTAAAGAGCGAGAACCGCGTCTTTGTCAAGAGAGGCTTGGAGAGCCTGAGCCGCACCGACCGCGCGGGACTGGACGCTTTGATCCGAAACGCCGGTCTGACGGGCAAGCGCCTGACGGCGGGCAACGTCTCCTTTACGCTCGTGCCGCGCATCAACGCCGTCGGCAGGCTGGGGCTGTCGGGAAAATCCGTCGAGCTGCTGCTGACCGAGGACGAGGAGGCGGCGCGCGAGATCGCCGTCGCCATGGGCTACGACAATGCCGAGCGCCAGCAGATCGAGCGCGATATCATCCAAAAAATCGATGAGCGCGTCTCGCGCGACCCGCTGCTGGTGATGGATAAGATCCTCGTCATCGACGGCGAGGGCTGGCACCAGGGCGTTGTGGGCATCGTCGCCTCCCGCATCCGCGAGATCTACGGCAAGCCCACGATCATCGTCTCGCGCGACGGCGACGCTGCCAAAGCCTCGGGCAGAAGCGTCGAGGGCTTCCCGCTCTGTGACGCTGTCGCTTACTGCGGCGATCTGCTGACCCACTACGGCGGTCACCCCATGGCAGTGGGGCTGTCGCTGCCCGCGGCGAATATCGAGGCGTTCCGCAAAAAAATCAACGAATACGCCGACGCGCAGGGCGAAATGCCCTTTGACCGGCTCAACATCGACTGCAAGCTCAATCCCGCGGCGATCTCGCTCGAATTGGTGGATGAGCTCTCGATGCTGCAGCCCTACGGCGCGGGCAATCCCACACCTGTGTTCGGCTTTTACAATATGACACTGATCAATATTATTCCTTTATCGAATAATAAACACCTGCGGCTGGTGTTCTCCCGCAACAATATCAGCCTTTCGGCGATGCTGTTTTTCACCTGTGCGGAAGAATTCCCCTATGAGAAGGGCGAGCTGCTCGATATCGCCGCCACGCTCGACGCAAACGAGTACAACGGCAGCCGCAGCGTCACCGTGATCGTCAAGGACATCAAGGCTCACAGCGAGGACGCACGGCAGATCCTCAAAAGCCGCCGCAGCTATGAAGCTTTTTGCCGCGGGACGCTGTATGATCGCGCCGAGCTAAAGGAGCTGCTGCCCGACCGCGAGGATTTCGCCCTGCTCTATCGCTGCCTGCGCGACCGCCAAGGCTATTCCTTCCCGGTGGAAACGCTCGTCAACCGCCTCAACAACCGTCTGTCCTACGGCAAGATCCGCGTGGCGCTCGAGGCGATGAACGAGCTGGGGCTGATCCGGATCTGTGAAGGCTTGAGAACCACTTCCATCACGCTCAACCGCGTCACGGGCAAGGTCAATCTCGACGACGCTTCCATCATCAAAAAACTCAGAGAGGTAACAGCATGAGCAAGTATTCCAACATCGCTCACTATCAGGATTTCAACGAGCTTTTGAGCATCCTGTCCAAAAACGGCAACGCCTATGATATGGAGAAGATCACTTCTGCCTACCGCTTTGCCGAGCGCTCGCACGGCGACCAGCGCAGGGTATCGGGCATTCCCTATATCCTGCATCCCACCTCGGTCGCGTGCATCGTCGCCGAGCTGGGCATGGACGCCGACAGTATCTGCGGCGCGCTGCTGCATGACGTGGTGGAGGACACACCCGTCGCGCTCGATGAGATTCGCCGCCTGTTCGGCAACGATGTCGCGAAGCTGATCGACGGTGTTACCAAGATCTCCAAGATTCCCTATTCCACCCGCGAGGAGCAGCAGGCGGAGAATATCCGCAAAATGCTGATCGCCATGGCGGACGATATCCGCGTCATCATCATCAAGCTTGCCGACCGCCTGCACAATATGCGCACGATGGACTGCATGCCCGAGCAGAAGCGCCGCGACAAGTCGGTGGAGAATATGCAGGTCTACGCGCCGATCGCGCACCGCCTCGGTATCAAAACCGTCAAGGAGGAGCTCGAGGATCGCTCGCTGCAATATCTCGACCCCATCGGCTATAAGGAGATCGAGGAGGCGCTGTTGCTCAATGAGGAGGACAGACATAAATTCATCGAATCCATCAAAACCCAGATCCTCGAAAAAACCAAGGACACCATCCCCAACGTCTATATCAGCGGCAGGGTCAAGAGCATCAACAGCATCTACCGCAAGACCATCATGCGCAACCAGAGCATCAACGACATCTTCGACGTGTTCGCGGTGCGCGTGATCGTAGACAACGTGTCCGATTGCTATAACGTGCTCGGCGTGGTGCACGATATCTTCAAGCCGATACCCAACCGCTTCAAGGACTATATCTCCATGCCCAAGCAGAACATGTACCAGAGCCTGCACACCACCGTGCTCGACAAAAAGGCGATCCCCTTTGAGGTGCAGATCCGCACATGGGAAATGCACTACACCGCCGAATACGGAATCGCGGCGCACTGGAAATACAAGCTCGGCATGGGTCCCGACGCAAAGGGAGGCGACCGCGTCAACCAGAATATCGAAAAAGTCAAAAAGATGATCCTCGATCAGCTCGAGACCGAGGACGCCACCGATATCGCCCGCAATATCCGCAACGATTTCGGCGGCAACGACGTCTATGTCTTTACCCCGAAGGGCGACGTCATGAGTCTGCCGCGCCGTTCAACCCCGATCGATCTGGCGTATCTGATCCACACGCAGGTCGGACACCGCATGGTGGGCGCCAAGGTCAACGGCAGGATCGTGCCCATCGACCACGAGCTGAAAAACGGCGAGATCTGCGAGATCATCACCCAAAAGGAGGAGCACCCCAACCGCGCGTGGATCGACATCTGCAAGACCGCCTCCGCCAAATCCAAAATACGCCAGTGGTTCAAGCGCGAGAAGCGCGACGAGAACATCGTCGAGGGCAAGCAGATCGTCGACCGCGAATTCAAGCGGCAGGGCATGACCCTCAACGACGAGGAAATGAGCGAGTTCTTCAAGACCGTCAACATGAAGAAGCAGTACAACACGCTGGACGACTTCTATGCGGCGGTGGGCTACGGCGGCATCCAGCTCTGGAAGATCATGCCGCGGCTCAAAGAGGAATATCAAAAGAAATACGCCGCCAACATCGAGCAGATCACCGTGCCGCAGGCGCCGGTCAAGCGGAAAAAGGCGTCCTCGGGCATCGTCATCAACGACACCGACGATGTGCTGGTGAAGCTCTCCAACTGCTGCAACCCGCTGCCGGGAGACGAGATCATCGGCTATATCACGCGCGGCTACGGGGTCTCCATCCACAAGCGCGACTGCACCAATGTACCGAAGGACCTCTCCGACTGCGAGGAGCCCGAGCGCTGGATCTCCGCACACTGGGAGAGCGACGCGGGCGAAGCCTTCCGCAGCACCCTGCAAATCACCGCGAGCAACCGCACGGGATTGCTCGCCGACGTCACCATCCAGCTCTCGAATATGCACATCTTCATCCATGCCCTCAATTCCCGCGAGTTGAAGGACAGCCGTGCGCTGATCACCGTCACCATCGACGTGGCGGGAAAGGATCACCTGCGCGGCGTGATCTCCAAGCTCTCGGACATCAACGGCATCGAAGAGATCAAGAGACTGTAACCGCTCATTACGAAAAGAGGTATTATGAAAGCGATCATCCAACGCGTTTCCCGCGCAAGCGTCGAGGTGGACGGCGCCGTGGTCGGTGAGATCCGCCGTGGCTTTTTGATCCTGCTCGGCGTGGCGCAGGGCGACGGCGAAGCCGAAGCGCGCGTGCTCGCCGATAAGATCGCGGGACTGCGCATCTTTACCGACGCAAACGACAAGATGAACCTCTCGCTCGCCGATATCGACGGCGAGGTGCTGGTCATCTCCAACTTCACCCTCTGTGCCGACTGCTCCCACGGCAGGCGCCCGAGCTTTATCAACGCCGCACGGCCCGAGACGGCGGAGCCGCTCTATCGGTTTTTCTGTCAGCGGCTGACGGACAACGGCGTCAAAAAAACCGCGCAGGGCATTTTCGGCGCAGACATGCAGGTCAGTCTGATCAACGACGGACCTGTCACCATCGAGATCGATTCAAAGGATTTGAAAAAATGATTAAGGTTCAGATTTACCCCGTCACCATGCTGGCGACCAACTGCTGCTACCTCGTGGACGAAGAAACGGGAAAGGCGGCTGTCAGCGACCCCGGCGCGCGCTCCAAGGCGCTGGAGGCGCAGATCGACCGCGACGGCGGCAGGCTGGAATATGTCCTGCTGACCCACGGCCACTACGACCATATTTGCTATGCCAAGCAGCTCGCCGACAAATACGGCGCCAAAATCGTCACGGGCGAGCACAACGCCCCCTTTTTGCAGAATACCGCTCTCAACGGCACGGCTGTCCATCACATCGCGTTCACCCCGTTTGAGGCGGATATCCTGCTGCGCGACGGTGAGACTTTTGCGCTCGGCAAGAGCGAGATACGCTATCTTTACACCCCGGGACACACGACGGGCTGCGGCATCTTTCTGTTCGACGACGTCATGCTGGCGGGCGATTTGATTTTCCGCGACTCCTACGGCAGAACCGACCTGCCCACGGGAAATGACGACGAGATGGCGGCGTCTTTGAAGCGCGTCAAGGAGCTCGACGGCGATTATCAGATCGTCCCGGGACACGGTCCGCTCACCATGCTCTCGTATGAGCGTCGTCATAACCCGCTGATGAGGCTGCTGTAAGATGAATCTGTACGTCTGGAACAATACCTTCTGGTTCGAGCTGGAAAACCTGACCCGCCTGTTTTTCCCGAATGAAAAAATCGCGGTGTATAAGGAATTTTCCGAGGTGCGCGAACCGTATATATTTACCGAGCTGGGCGATGGGATCACCGTCAGGGTCAAGATCGGCGGCTTTGATGAGGTACGCCGCGCCGATGTGCAGGCGGACAACGCCCGAAACGAGCTTGCGACCGTGCAGCTGCTTTATCGGTTGCTCTCGCGCTTCAGCGGGATCGACCAACCGTGGGGCCTGCTGACGGGCGTGCGCCCGATCAAGCTCATGCGCAAGCTCTGCCGTGAGCTCGGGGAAGAGGCGGCTGCCGAGCGGTTCTGCGGGGAGTATTACGTCAGCCCGCAAAAGACCGCGCTTGCGCAGCTGACCGAAAAGCACGAGCAAAAGATCATTTCGCTCTCGCGCCCCGAGTCGTTCAGCCTTTATGTGGGCATCCCGTTTTGCCCCTCGCGGTGCAGCTACTGCTCCTTTGTGATGGCGTCGGTGGAGCGCGCGAGGAAGCTGATGGATCCGTACTGCGACCTGCTCTGTGAGGAGATCGGGGAGACCGCGCAGATCGCCTCCGACTTGGGTCTGCGGCTCGAGAGCGTCTATTTCGGCGGCGGCACGCCGACCACCCTCTCAGACGAGCAGCTCGACCGCGTCCTCGGCACGGTCTGCCGCTCGTTTGACCTTGGCACCTGCCGCGAATTCACCGTAGAGGCGGGGCGCCCGGACACCATCGACCGCGAACGCCTTTGTGCTTTAAAAGAAAATAAAGTCGACCGCATCAGCATCAATCCCCAGACGCTCAACGACAGCGTCTTGCAGAAAATCGGCAGAAAGCATACCGCAGCGCAGTTTTTGCAGGCGTTCGCGCTGGCGCGGGAATGCGGCTTTGACAATATCAACACCGACCTGATCGCGGGCTTGCCGACCGATACCGAGGAAAGCTTCCGCCGTTCGCTGGACACGGTGCTGGACTTGGGCGCGTCTTGCGTGACGGTGCACACCCTCTGCATGAAGCGCGCCGCCAAGCTGACCACCGAGGGAAAGACGCTTGACCGCGCGGAAGCGCTCACGGCGCGCGCGATGGTCGATTATGCACAGCAGACGCTGACGGAGAGCGGCTATATCCCGTACTATCTCTACCGCCAGACCCGCATGGTGGGCAATCTGGAAAACGTCGGCTGGTCGAAGCCGGGGTATGAAAGCCTGTACAACGTCTACGTCATGGACGAGACGCACACCATCCTCGCCTGCGGCTCCGGCGGCGTCACCAAGCTTCGGGATCCGCACTCCGATTATTTGCAGCGCGTATTCAACTTCAAATATCCCTACGAGTACATCGGCAGATTTGAGGAAATGCGCCAAAGAAAAGCGGAAATCAAGCGCTTTTACGGCACAATTTGCGGTTGATTA
This sequence comes from uncultured Ruminococcus sp., assembly GCA_902784855.1. Classification (GTDB taxonomy): domain Bacteria; phylum Bacillota; class Clostridia; order Oscillospirales; family Acutalibacteraceae; genus Ruminococcoides. The sequence continues at coordinate 26,268 of CACZWQ010000010.1, forward strand.
TTCAGTAAAAGCGTGGTATAATCAATATAATATGATAACGGTCGGAAAACCCGGCAAAATAAATCAAGGAAAGGTGATTCACATGAAAAACTTTGACACAATCATTGATGATGTAAGAGTCAACGCGAAGGCGGCGGCTACCGTTGTTTCCAAGCAGGCGGCAAAGATCTACGACGCTTCCAAGCACAGGATCTCCGCGGAAGCCATCAAGCGCTCCATCGGAAGAAAGCTCATCGAGCTGGGTAAGCTGACCTATAAGGCGACCACACAGGAAGGCGACTATTCCGAGCAGATCGCGAAGATCGTTGAAGAGATCACCGAACTCAAGCAGAACCTCGCGATCGTCAACGAGCACATCGCGTCCATCAAGAACCAGAAGATCTGTCCCGAGTGCGACAACAAGGTGACAAAGGAATCCGCGTTCTGCAACGTCTGCGGCTACAAATTCGAGGAAATGCCCGCAGAGGATCCGGTCGAAGCGCCTGTCGAGGAGACCAAGGAAGAAGCGCCCGCGCAGGAAGAAGCGCCCGTTGCCCATCCCGACGACATCGTCGTAGCGGCGCAGGCTGCGGTCGAGGAGATCTCGCAGGACGCCGAGGAAGCGGTCAAGGCTGCAAAAGACCGCATGCTCGTAAAGCCCAGCGCTTTCGCAAAATTCTGCGCTTACTTCTATGCTTTCCTGTGCATGGCAATTTTACCACCAATCGTCATCATTACCATAACCAATACTATGACAGGTGATTTATTTGATAAAAAAATACAATGCGGTAAAGAACTTTGATCAGGATGTCTCCGCCTCCTTCATCAAGGGCGCCGCAATTCTCACGATCAGCATGGTGATCGTCAAGGTTTTCGGTCTACTTAACAAAATCGTTCTGGTGCAGATCTTCACGCACTGCGGCGTCGACGGCATGGCTTCCTTCGGCATGGGACTGTACGCCAACGCCTACGAGCTTTTTGTCGTCATTTTCACCGTCGCCACGGGCGGCTTGCCGATCGCGATCTCCCGTCTGGTGTCGCAGAACATGACCCAGCGGCGCTACAAGGACGTCAAGCTGATTCACAAGATCTCCGTTCCTTTCTTTACGATATTGGGACTGGTCTGCTTTGCGATCATCTTCGGCGCCAGCATCCCTTATTCGCAGCTCGTTATCAAATCTCCCTATGCCGTATACGGTATGATGGCGCTGGCTCCCACCGTCTTTTTCGGCTGTCTCGCCTCCGCTTACCGCGGCTATTACGAGGGACAGCGCAACATGCTTCCCACCGCCGTTTCCGAGATCATCGAAGCGGTCGTCAAGCTGGTCATCGGCTCGGCGCTGGCTTACGGCATCCTTGTCTGGGGCATGAAATCCGACGCCGCGACCCATTCCTTCCTCTGGATGCAGTTTGCCGACAGGGAAGAGGCGCTGCA
>CACZWQ010000011.1 GCA_902784855.1 uncultured Ruminococcus sp.
TGACCGTCGGGCGTGGTAAAGTTCGGACCGACGATCAAAAGCTCGGGGCCGGTGATCTCGCCCGATCTGAGCTTATCGCGAAGCTTATAGATAAAATGCTTCGGCGCATCGAGGTCTTTGATGGTCGTGATACCGTAGGGCAGCACGCCCTCGGAGAAGATTCGCGGCATTTCTTCGTTGAGGAAAACGTCGCTTTCCTCCTCGCTATGACATTTGAAGCCGCCCTGAATGTGGATGTGGCTGTCGATCAAGCCGGGCATCAGGGTCTTGCCCTCGCCGTCGATGATCTGCACATTCTTTTTTTCGATCGGCTGACCGGAGATCTCCGTGATCCTGCCGTCCTTGATATAGACGTACTGATGCTCTTTCTCGGTACCGTCGCCGACGATGATATGGACGTCATTGATGAGATACTCGCCCTTTTTGTTCTTTTTCGGACGGGTGAGAAATTTGATCAGCAGAAAAACGATAATTCCCGTTCCGAGAACCATCTGAATGAATCCGATCAGCGGGATTCCAAATACGCTTGGCATATCAATCACTCCTTACTGCTTGCCGAAAACTCTGCCGAAAAATGATGAAAACTGACTTTTCGGCGGTATCGCCATCCCCTGTTCCCTGTCGCCGAGAATAATCAGCGTGTCGCCGGGGTGGATATCAAATACATCTCTTGCTTCCTTTGGCAGAACGATCTGCCCCTTTGTGCCGACGGTGACCGTCCACGCATATTTTCCTTCGGACTTTCCCATGTTGATCTCCTTTCATAAGTATGATTTGTTATACTTTTCATACTTATGATAGCACAACTTGCTTTGCCTGTCAAGAGTTTATTGCGCTGTATGATTGCAATTTATCCGTACCTATGATAGAATGAACGAAGCGCAGGCGCGGGCGTTGCGGGCGCTGTTTACACCCTAACAGGAAAAACCGATGTTTCACGGAGGTTAAAGCGATGTATCTGAAAAACGGTTTGATATCTTTCTTAAAAGCGAAAAATGTGGTTTTCCTGATACTCGGCGTATTCCTTGTGTCAACCTCCGTCGCGATCCTCACGCAGTTGATCGTCGGTTACTTCGGCGACCGGTTCACCATTCTGCACGCCCGGGCTTTCCCCGAATCGATCATCCTGATCATCGTCGGGATCGTATCGATCGTTTGCTCCAGAATATCACGGAAACTGATCAACGACGCGGTTTTCTTCTCCGGTTATTTTGAAGGCGATCTGAACGGCTATGTCGATTTTGCGGAGCTTGCCGAGGTGACAGGCAAAACAACCGAACAAGTCAGAAGTCGTGTCGGACTTGTTCGCCCGCTTTATATGAAAAATTTCAGGGTCATCAAAACCGTCAACTACCGGTATCCCGAGATCATCGAGCTTTACAGCAAAACCGTCACCTGCTCATGCAGAAGCTGCGGCGGTTGGATGGAAAAGCGCGTGTATTTTGAGGGGATGTGTCCGTATTGCGGCAGCTCGGACCTGACCGCGCAGGTCGTGTCGGGACAAAGGCTTTACTTTATCAACGACAATACCTGCCGCAAGCCGAATGACCCTGCCTACTACGAGGGCTCGCCCTTGCAGTCAAAGCGGATCGGTTACGCTGTCGGCTTTGGCGTTGAGCTGTTCTTTTTCCTGATTTTTCTGATCGTGTTCTTGACGATGGTGCACAATTACCATAACGAGCCGTATTTCAGAGATATGTTCGGCAGCAACATCACCTCGTATGATTTGTTCCAATCGGGGCTCCTCAACGCGATCATCTTTTTCGCGTTTGCCCTCGCTGCGATCGTCCTGACGACTCCGATCACCTTTGCGCGGATGTTTACAATTGAATCCGCGCAGCGTTACGCGAGGGATTTTGCCCGATACCCGGGACCGTTTTTGACCCTGCCGGCACTTGACCGGATCCAAAAAGCAAAGGATCCCAACAGCAGTGTTACGCCCGAAGATCAGTACAGGCATATGGTGAAAGCCATCAAGGAGGGCTATCTGCGCGGCTGCTCTCCCGAAAAGCACGGCGGTGTGCTGCGGATCGCCCTTGCCAAGCAAATCGTCAAAGATCGCTGTCCCGGCTGCGGGGCTCCGATCGTCGGAGCAGTCACCGAGAATTACCGGTGCCGCTACTGCGGCAAATGGATCGCGGGCGTGATCCGAAAAAAATAGTATGATACAAAAAACAGAAGGTCGGCTCAGAATCATAAGAGCCGACCTTTTTATATTATTGCTGTTCCCCGCTGTCGTCCGGCAGATCGGGGTTCACATGCACCGTACAGTGCTTCACGCTCGGGAATGACTCCTCCATCGCGCGGTGCACCTGCTCGGCGATGTTGTGCGCTTCCACGATCGTTTTATCGGAAGCGACTCGGATCTCGACCTCGGCATAAACCTTGGCACCGAACAGCCGCGTCTTTAGCTCGTCGATCCCCAGCACCCCCTCGGTCTGCATGATGACCTCCCGCATTTGCCCGACCGTTTCCGCAGGGCAGGACTTGTCGACCATCTTGTCGATGGCGTCGCGGAAGATATCGATGGCAGCTTTTTCGATGAATACGCAGATGATGACGCTCGCGAGCGGGTCAAGCACGGGAAGTCCCATTCTTGCCCCGACGACGCCCACCAGAGCGCCGACCGACGAGAGCGCGTCCGAGCGGTGGTGCCATGCGTCCGCCATCAACGCGCCGGAATCGATCTTTTTCGCCGCGCGTTTGGTGTACTGATACATGATCTCCTTGACGACGATGGACACCGCTGCCGCCGCGATCGCCAAAGCGCCCGGGATTTGAGGTGGTTCGCTGCCGGAGGAGACGATCTTCTGCACGCCGCTGAAGCCGATGCCGATGCCCGTGCCCGCCAAAACGACCGCCAGCACCACGGCGGCGACGCACTCCATGCGCTCGTGACCGTAGGGGTGGTCGCTGTCGGGCTGCTTGCCCGCCAGCTTCACGCCCACGATGACCACAAAGGTGCTCAGCACATCGGACGCGGAATGCACCGCGTCGGAGATCATCGCGCCCGAACGGGCAAAAATGCCCGCCAGCAGCTTAAACAGCGAAAGCGCGAGGTTGATGATAATGCTGACGACCGAGACCCGCATGGCGACGGCGGCGTCCTGTTTTTCATTTTTCTGCTGTGTTGTTTTGATAAAGCTCATGGCAATTACCTAAAATAAAAATACACCTGCGGAAACCATGTCCCGCAGATGTCCTTCTGCTGCCTGACGGCCCGACTGCGCAGTGCCGACCACTGCCGTCTGTTCGATCGGCGGCTCCCGGTCAGCCGGGTACCGCGTTAAGTTGGATTATACCATAAACACCACGTGTTTATGGTATAATCAGCCATCGCTCTTGCCGCAAAGCGGCAAATCGAGCGGGCAATATAAATCGGTATAATAAACGCCAAAAACCAACCTTATATAGAGTTATAACGGTTTCCTGCGTTTATTATACCATACATGCAACGGCGCCACAATATCCAAACAGCGGTTTTTTCAGATTTTTTGCGGTCAGACAAATCAGCGGTTGCAAATCCGCGCGCGTTGGGTTACAATAGAAAATAGTATCACACAAGGAGATGACAGCATGTTCAAAAAAACCTTTGCCATCCTGCTGACCCTGTGCCTCGCCGCTTCGGCTGCGGCAGGCTGCGGCAATTCCGGCACCGGCACGCCGTCCGCCACCGGCGACTCGGCAGGCACCACCGCGCAGGCGGCGACCGAAGCACCCGCCGTCAAGACCTCCCTGCCCAAGCTCGACATGAGTAAGTGGCAGCAGGACCCCGACAGCGCGGTCTACTATCAGATCGGCATCACATACTGCGAGTCGCCCGCCGACGAGCGCTATGAAAAGCTGGCGGTGTTCGTTCCCGCAGCGTATCTGGACGCGACCGCCAACGGCGACGGCACCTTCACCTGCAAGCTCAACGAGACCGCCGAGATCAACGGCTACACCGCCGCGACGGCGCCCATCGCCATGCCCATCATCACACCGGGCTACTACGCCGCGGAGGCGATCACCGAGGAGACCCTGCCGATGGTCATGCACGGCATGCACCCCGTCACCGACCTGACCGACAAGGGGCTTGTCTATGTGTTCCCGGGCTGCCGCGGCATTGACGAAGGCGTCCCCTCCGGCGTGACCGACCTCAAGGCGGCAGTCCGCTACCTGCGCTACTGCGACGACATCATCCCGGGCAGCGCCGAGCGCATCTTCGCCTTCGGTTCGAGCGGCGGCGGCGCGCAGTCGACGATCCTCGGTGCGGCGGGCGACAGCGCGCTCTACGACCCCTATCTGGAAAAGATCGGCGCGGTTTCGGGCGTGTCAGACGCGATTGCCGGCTCCATCAGTTGGTGCCCGATCACCGATCTGGACACCGCCAACGCGGAATACGAATGGATGATGGGCTGCACCCGCGAGGGACGCACCGCCGAGGAGGACGCGATTTCCGACGGCTTGGCAAACGCCTTTGTCACCTATCTCAACAGCGCGGGCTTCACCGACGCAGGCGGCAACGCCCTGACCCTGACCGAATCCGCCGAGGGCATCTATCAGGCGGGCAGCTACTACGAGTATCTCAAGAGCGTGATCGAGCAGTCGCTCAACAACTACCTGTCCGACACCACCTTCCGTCAGGGCACCGCCGAGGACTACATCAACGACCTCAACGCGGACAAGCCGTGGATCACCTATGACAAGGCGACCAACACCGCCACGATCACAAGCATCGCGGACTTTGTGAAGCACTGCAAGCGCGCGACCGATCTGCTCGTCGCCTTTGACCAGCCGACGAGCGGCAACAACCTGTTCGGCTACGGCGACGGCAAGCCCTCTCATTTTGACAAGATCCTCGCCGATGTGCTGACTTCTCTCAACCATCCCGCCGCCGCCTCGTACCACGAGGATCTGGCAAAGACGGACGCGTGCTGCAATACGGTCTTGCAGCGCATGGACATGTACACCCCGCTGTACTACCTGATGAAGAGCCGCGACGGCTGCGGCAAATCGACCGTCGCCAAATACTGGCGCATCCGCTCGGGCATCGAGCAGGCAAACACCGCGCTGACCACCGAGGTCAACCTGGCGCTCGCGCTCGCACAGTGCGACGGCGTGAAGAACGTCGACTTCGAGACCGTCTGGGAGCAGGATCACACCGAGGCGGAGCGCACGGGCGACAGCACCGAGAACTTCGTCGCGTGGATCAACGCCTGTCTGATGACCGAATCGTGAGAAATTCATGATGATCTATACGAAGCTGACCAAAAAGGCGCTGAGGCTCTCCTTTTCGGCGCACCGAGACCAAACAGACAAGAGCGGTCTCCCCTATTTCTGCCACCCGTTCCACCTCGCCGAGCAGATGAACGACGAGATCTCCGTCTGCGTGGCGCTGCTGCACGACGTCGTCGAGGACACGGCGATGACACCCGAAGCGCTGCGCGAAGCGGGCTTTCCGCAGGAGGTGGTCGAGGCGGTGACGCTGCTGACGCGCCCGGACGGCATGCCCTACTTGGACTATGTCCGCAGGATCAAAGCCAACCCCGTCGCAGTGCGGGTGAAGCGCGCCGATCTGGCGCACAACAGCGATCTGACGCGGCTTGACCATATCGACGGCGCGGCGCTCGACAGAACGCAGCGGTACCGCCGCGCGGCGGCGCTTTTGGAGGACGACGAGCAGCTGCGCCGCATCAGCGGCTACGAAGCGATCATGCGCGAAGCCGAGGTGCTGCTGGCAACAGAAAACCGCTGCCCCGAAGCAGAGCAGCGGCTGCGTGAACACTTGGACAGGCTGGAAGCCTATTACGTCAGCGACGAGTGGAAGCGCGACTTTGCCGACGACGAGGCGGGACGCCTGCCGCAAAGCTTAAAGCGCGGCGTCCTCTCGGAGGACGGCATTGACAGCTTGTTAAACCATGGCAAAGCCAATTCATGACCGCAGGTCAATTCATGCCCCGCAGGGGCAATTCATGGCGAAGCCAATTCATTCTTGGCAGAACAATACCGATCATCGCAAATCCTTCTGCCCGGCATGACCTTGCCTTTCATCCATCTAAGAACAAACCCCTTATGGCAGCTCACTTTCATGCTGCCATAAGGGGACTTTTTTTAAGTCAGTTTGATAAATTTCTTGATCGCCTTGATGGCTCTGTCGGCGGCGAGCTCCTTGAACTCCTCGTAGTTCTCCACCTTGTTGAACTTGAAGTCGTCGCTGATGGAGCGCAGGATGGCAAAGGGGACCTTATTCATATAGCAGACATGTCCCACGGCGCCGCCCTCCATCTCGCAGCACAGCGCGTCGAATTCAAAGGCGATGAACTCGCGCTTGGAGCGGTAGGTGACGAAGATGTCGCCCGTGGCGATCCTGCCCACCATCACGTGGGACCCGAGTCCCTTGCAGCACTCCGCCAGCTTCTCCACGACCTCCTTGTCTGCGGGGATACCGATGCGCTTCTCGTCCGTGAACCAGATCTGACCGCGCGGCTCTTCGAGCGCGGTGCAGTTGATGTCGTGCTCGACGCAGTCGCTCGAGATCACGATGTCGCCCACGGTGAGATGTTTGGTCAGGCTGCCCGCGATGCCCGAGTTAATCACGACCTCGGGCTTAAAGAGGTCGATCATGATCTGGGTGCCGACGGCGGCGTTCACCTTGCCGACGCCGCACTCCAGCAGCACCACGTCCTTGTCAAAGATCTTGCCGCTGATGAACGCAAGACCCGCTTTTTCGGTGGTTTGGGCGTTTTCCATCAGCGCCTTCAGCCCGTCCACCTCGATTTTCAGCGCACAAATAATACCAATCATACAGTTATATCCTTTCCGCGTGCCGCGCAGTCACCCTGCGCGGCACGCCGTTTGCTCTGTATCAGAAGCCCGCCAGATAGCGTTGGATGGCGGTCACGTCGTTGACGTCGATCCTGCCGTCGCCGTTCATATCGCCGAGACGCAGGATCCTGTCGACATTCGGCACCGCAAACTCCGCCAGATAAGCCAGCAGGCGGGTCGCGTCGTCGATGGTCACCGCGCCGTCGCCGGTCACGTCGCCGATCACGTCTTCGGGAGCGGGCGTATCCAGCTTGACGCGGATATCAAAGACGGAGAGGTCATAATCCATTTCCTCGTTGTAGATGTAGAAGCTCAGCAGTCCCTTGTCGGTCAGCGCCCTGCCGTAAGCCGCCTCGGCGATCCAGCCCTTGGAGCAGTCCTTGACGTCGGTCAGGCGGATGTTTTCCTTCGTGCCGTTTTCATAGGTCACCTTGAGCAGCATGTTCTCGCCCGTGCGGGAGAAGTCCTCCACCTCGACGGCGGTGACAAGCGGATCCACGCGGTAGGTCATCTCCCCGACCGTCGCTTCCAGACCCGCGTAGAGCACGCGGAAGCTGCGCTGCGTCTCGCCCTCGTAGCGGCTGATGATCATGCCCGTCACGCCGTCGGCTTCAAAGCCGACGTAGAAGCCCATGTTGCCGTCAAAGCCGTACACCATGTTGTCGTCGGTGAGGGTCACGGTTTTAGACGTGCCGTTCTTGCGAGTGATCTTGACCTTCATGCCGCGCCAGTCGGGGCTGTAATACTGCGAATAGACGGGCTTGTCGGGCAGCTTGACGACCTCCAGCTTTTCATAGGGATTATCGACGACCTTGACGGTGTAGGTCGCAGTGACATTCATGTAGGAGAAGGTGACGGTGTTATTGCCGACGACCGGCTTGCCCTCCGCCGTCACCCAATAGACGTGCCCGTCAAACTCGCCGTCCCGGATATCGCGGTCGGTGTAGGTCTTGGATGTGCCGTTCTTGAAATTGACGGTGAAGCGGATGCCCGTGAGGTCGAAGGGATCAAAATCTTCACCGTGGAAATAGACATTGTCGCCGAACACATACTGCCGGGTGGGCGCTTGGTTGATGACGATGCCCGCAACGGGTGTTTCGATGACGCGCACGGACATCGTGACGCTGCGGTTCATGTAGTTGACCGTAACGGGGTTCTCGCCGCGCTGCCACGGGTGCTCGAAGCTCTGGTCGCTGCGGGCGTACACGCGGTAGCCGTCCACGATTTCGTTGATGTGGGCGGTGCGGGATGTGCCGTCGGTGTAGACGATGCGGATCAACGCATCCTCCATATCGGGCAGGGTGTAGTAGAAGTATTCCAGATCATAGTCGCCCGTCTCGGGGTTATAGCTATCGGTGAAATAGCCGTCGCCGTTTTCGATCAGCGTGGCAGCGGTGCTCTGCACCACCTCCAGGCGGTCAACGGGGTTGGGCACGACGGTGGCAGTCGCCTCGGCGGTCTTGCCCATGTAGCTGACGGTGAAGCGGTTGTCGCCGCCGACCGTCCACGGATTTTTGCTCTGGTCGTGGCTGACGCTGATGTTGCGGCCGTTGACCCTTTCGTTGATATGCGTGTCGATGACGCTGCCGTCTTTGTAATGGATGCGCACAGGCACGCGCTCGGCGTCGCTGATGCTGTAGATAAAGACATCAATGTCGTATGCGTCCGTCACGGGGTTGTAGACGGATGACGTGTAACCGTCCACGCCCTCGATCAGCGTTACGGGGGCGTCCTGCGGCACTTCGATGAATTCCACGGGATTCTCTGCGATGGTGGCGTGCATCTCAAGCCGTGCGCCGAGGTAGGTCACATAGTAGGTGTTCGCGCCGCCGCGGGTAAAGGGCGCGTTGCCCTGCTCGCTCTCGGTGCCCACCCAATAGCCGTTGAGATAGGAACCGACGTTTGCCGTGCGCGAGGTGCCGTCCTTGAAGTTGATCCTGACCTGCGCGTCGTTCAGGACGGAGAGATCGTACCAGAAATAGGGGACCTGCATGCCCGTCGCTTCGTCATAGCGCGTGCGGGTCTCGCCGTCGGCGTTCTCGTAGAGCACGTTTTGAGAGGGCGATACCGCTTCCAGACTCAAAACGGGATTCTCCTCGAGCGTGACGAACATTTGGGTCTCTCTGCCCATATAGGACACCGTGACGGCGTTGTGGCTGCCGACGGTGAAGGGGGTCGTATATTGATCGGTGCCGGTGCTGATGCGATAGCCGTCGACCTTGTCGCCGATTCTGGCGGTCTTGGTGCTGCCGTCCTTGTAGTTGATCTGCACCTTGACATCGTAGAGGTTATCGACGTAATAATAGGTGAACGGCTCATAGCTGCCGGTCTCGTTGTTAAAGCGCCGTTCGGTGCGGCAGTTCACGTTTTCGATCAGGTTTTTCTCGGGCTCGCTGATAACGGCGATGCCCTCGACGGGATTCTCCGTCACGGTGACGTAGGTCTCATCGTATGCGCCCAGATAGTTGACGGTTACCGGGTTGGCGCCGACCTGCCAATGCTGCACGATCTGCCGATCGTTGGTCGTGATGCGGTAGCCGTCCACTGTTTCGCCGACATGGGCGGTGCGGGTGGTGCCGTCGGTGTAGTTGATCTGCACCGCGACGTCGCTGAGCGTGTCGTACTCATAGCGGAACCAGCGCGTGCCGTCATCCTGCTGCTGCCAGCTGCCGGAGGCGAACTCGCAGAGGGTCGCGGCGGTGCCGTTGAGCACGGTGACGGAGGCAACGGGGTTCTCGATGACAGTCAGATCAAACTGCGCGCTTTGATCGCCGCAGGCGACGGTCACGGTGTTGCCGATAGTGAACAGGTCAACATACTCGCCGCGGATGGTCCTGCTGCCGCCGTAGGTCCAGTCGATGGTCTCGCCGTCCGACCAGGTGGTGCGGATCTGCAAGCCCGTAAAGTTGATATAGGGACCCACATAGCCCTCAACATAGGTCATGCGGTCGGGATAACGGAGGATCTGCAGACCGGTGACATACTCGGTCTCGGCGGCGTGGACGGTAAAGGAGCCGGTTCCGTTTTCGTTACGCATGGAGACCGCGAGGTAATAGGTTTCGCCCGCCTCCAGCATGCCCGACAGGCGGAAGTTTTCATCCTCGCCGCTGTCGTCGTTGTACTTGCGCTCGGTAAAATCACCGTCATAAAGCCTCGCGTAGGAGTCCTCGTCGCCCGTCGACCAGAAGGCATAGCAGCCGTCCGCCTCCGGGATGAAGCGGTACACGACCTCGTCTCCGGGGGATGCGATCACGGCGGTCTGCTCCTCGCCGACGGTCAGGGTCCGGTAGTCGCGGACGGTGACGACGATCGAATCGCTCAGTCCCTTATTGTTTTTGACGGACACGGTCGCGGTGCCGACGGCTTTCAGCTCGATATAGCCGCTGTCATCGACAGAAACGATGCTGTCTTTGCTGCTCGTCCAGGTCAGGACACCCGTGGAGGCGCCGTCCGGCACGGTTCCGACTTCAAGCCATCTGCCCCTGCCGACATAGCCGGTCATGCTGTCGCCCTGCAAAATGAACAGGCTCTCGGCGGCGGCAACCGTCGTGGATGAGAGCATAAAGCTGCCCGTCGCGTTGCCGTAGCAGCGCGCTTGCAGATAATAGGTTTTGCCGCCCTGCAAATCAGCCGCCAAGCGGAAGTTTTGGTCAGCGCCGCTGTCGTCGTCAGTCGTCAGCTCGTTCATCTCGGCGTCGTACAGCCTGACAAAGGTGTCAAGGTCGCCCGACGACCAGAATACCGCGCTGATGTCCTCGCTCGGCGTGAGCTTGAACACAACATCATCGTCGGGGGACAGGATGGTGACCGGCTTGCTCTCGCCGACGGTCAGCAGCTCGCAGTCCCCGAAGGAAACGGTGACGGTGCACTTCGCCTGCAAGCTTCCCGCCTCGGCGGTGATGACGGCGGTGCCGAAGCTTTCGAGCGTCACCCTGCCCCCGTACTCCGTGACGGTTGCCACGTCGTTGTCAGAGCTGCTCCATATCACTTCGCCGGCATCGGCGCCGTCGGGCTGCGCGGTCACGCTCAGCGCAAAGCTGTCGCCCGGCTTGCCCGAGAGGGTGTCGCCCTGCGTGATGGTGATGGCTGTAGCGGGGATGTCCCGCTTCAGCGTAACGGGCAGCGCGCCCGTCACGGAATTGTAATAATAATAGGCGCAGAGGATGTAGGGCGTGCCTGCCTCCAGCCCATAGGTGATGCGGAAGTTTCTCTCGCTGCCGCTGTCGTCGTCGCTCTGCAGCTCGTTCATATCGGCGTCGTACAGGATGCCGTAGGTGTCGCCCTCGGCGGAGGAGTAGAAGATGTAATCGCCGCTCTTCTCGGGGGTGAAGCGGTAATAAAGCCTGTCGCCGCCCTGCGCGATGACGTCGTTTTTGGTCTCGCCCACGGCGATGGGATCGTAGTCCTTGACCGTGACGGCGGCGGAGGCGGTCAAGCCGCTTGTCGAAACGGCGGTGACGGTCGCAGTGCCGAAGGCGATCAGCTGCACGCAGCCGTCCTCGTCGACGGTCGCCACATTCTCGTCGGAGGATGACCACGTCACGTCCTCGGTGATGCTGTCCTCGGGCAGAAAGAGCGCGGTGAGGTTGAGGGTGCTGCCGGGATAGCCCGCTGCGGTATCGGGCTGCACCGCCAGGGCGTTCGCGACGCCTGCCTTGGTCGCGGTGACGGCAAAGCTGCCCACATCGTCGTTGTCAAAGCCCGTGCGCAGGTAGCAGATCTCGTCCTTTGCCAGCTCGGCGCGCATTTTATAATTGTTATCGGTGTAATTGGAACGCTTAAAGTCGAGCTGATCCATGTCTCCGTTGCAGAGCGCGGCATAGGTGGGTTTTCCGTCGTTGCCGGAGGAGGTGAACAGATAGGTGCCCGCCTCGGGCGCGGTAAAGCGGAAGATGACATAGTTGCCCTCGTCGGGGATCTCGGCGGTGGCGGCAGTGCCCACCGTCAGCGGGATGTAGTCCTTGACCGTGACCGCGCAGCTCGCCGTCAGTCCTCTTTCGGAGGTAGCGGTGATGGTGGCGGTGCCGGGGCTGATCATCGTCACCCAGCCGTGGGAATCCACCTGCACGACATCATCGTTCGAGCTTTTCCAGGTGATGTTCTCTTTCCAGGTGCCGTCGGGATGGAAGGTCGCCGAAAGATCGGTGTAATAGTCGGGAAAGCCCGTCAGCGTTGTGTGGTCGAGAGTCATGCTTTCGGCATAGGGCACCGCGTCGTAGCGCACGTCGGATTCACCGACGCCGTCGCAGACGCCCACGTCGAAATAATAGGTCTCGCCTGCAGCGAGGCGGGAGTTGAAGCTAAACCGATAGCCGGACGCCTCGTTGATCTGCACGCAGTCGCTGCGGACCAGCTTGCCCCACGCGTCGGAGGAGCCGTTCGAGCTAAAGGTGTACAGCCGCGATTCGGCTGCCGTCAGGCGATAGACGATCCGCTCGCCCGGGGTGGTGACAGCGAAGTGCTGCGCCGTGCCCTCGGCGATCGGCAGCGCTTCGTTAACGGTGATGTTGCAGCTTGCGGTCAAGCCGTTTTCGGAGGTGGCGGTGACGGTCGCTTTGCCGGGCTTGAGGAATTCGACATAGCCGTCGTATTGCTGCACCGTGGCGACGCTGTCGTCCGAGCTGCTCCATTTGACATCCTCCTCCTCGCAGTTCTCGGGCAGCAGCTTTGAGCCAAGCTGAAGCTGCGATTTTTCATAGACGGTCAGGCTCTCGACCGCCTCGCCGTTGCGCGTGATCGAAAGGGCGTTCGCCGCCTGCTTTTGCATGACGGTGACGGGGATGCTGCCCGTCACATCCGTGTTGTAATAGCGCACGCGCAGGTAGTAGGTCTCGCCTGCGGTCAGGTTGCTTTTGATGAGGAAGTTGTTGCCCTCGCCGCCGTCGTCGTTATCGACGATGTACGAGCCGTCGGCGCTGTACAGAGATGCGTAGGTGTCTTCGTTGCCCGTCGAGTAAAACACGAACGGCGCGCTCTCCGCGGGCGTGAAGGCGCAGTACGGCTGCGGCTCGTCCTCGGTGATATCGATGGAGTTTTCACCGACAGAGAGCGTAAAGCTCGCGGTGATGGGGTCCGGATCGCCGACGGCAAACGCCTGCATGACGCCCGCAGGGATCAAGCCCGCGACCATCAGCGCCGTCAGCAAAACGGAAATGGTTTTTTTGAACATAGAATAGCCTCCTTCTGTTCTTTTTCGGGTGCGGCAGATCGCCGCTATGCTTACTTTCAATATACCACAACATCACAAAAATTGCAAACAGTATTTGTGTTTTTTATGAATGTTCCCTGTGACAAAAGAACCCGGAGGAACGGTCTGCTCCTCCGGGATGATTGGTTTTATGAATTGTTTAGGCTCTCAAGAAAGCGTCCGAACGCCGCCTTGCCCGCTTCGTCGCGCTTGAATACGCCCGCATCCAGCAGCACCTGCTCAAAGACAGCGCCCACCTCGGCGCGGATGATCGCCTGCGCATTTTCGCGGTCGAATTCGGGATGACGCCGCAGCAGCGCCTGCGCCCATGCGGCGTGGCTTGCGGTCTGCGGGTTTTCGGTCAGGTCGCCGCCGCTGAGCAGCGCCTCTCTGACTGCCTCCAGCTCGGTGGCGAGCCGCGCGGGCAGCACCGCCAAGCCCATGACCTCGATCAGCCCGATGTTCTCCTTCTTGATGTGGTGCAGCGAGGGGTTCGGGTGATAGACGCCCAGCGGTCTGTCCGCCGAGGTGAGGTTGTTCCGCAGCACCAGATCGCACTCGAACAAGCCGTTCCTTCTGCGCGCGATCGGCGTGATCGTGTTGTGCGGCACGCCTTCGGTGAAAGCGAGGATGTTCGCCGCCTCGTCCGTATAGCCGCGCCATTTTGCCAGCAACGCGGCGCAGGCTTCCGCAAGCTTACTGCGGTCGGCGCTGCTGAGGCGGATCACCGACATCGGCCATTTGACCGTGGCGGCGTGCACGTCGGGATATCCCGGCAAGTTAAATTCGGTTTCCTCGGCAGCCGTCGCCATCGCGAAGGTGTAGCGGCCGCCCTGAAAATGCTCGTGGCTGAGGATGGAGCCGCCCACGATCGGCAGGTCGGCGTTGGAGCCGACGAAATAATGCGGGAACAGCCCGATGAAATCAAAGAGCTTGCGGAACACCGCCGCGTCGATCACCATCGGGATGTGCGCGCGGTTGAACACGATGCAGTGCTCGTTGTAGTAGCCGTAGGGCGAGTATTGCAGATACCACGCGCCCCCGTCGATCTCGATCGGGATGGGGCGCAGGTTCTGACGCGCGGGATGGTCGCGCCGACCCGCGTAGCCCATGTTCTCGGCGCAGAGCTGGCACTTGGGATAGGCGACGGACGCCGTTGCGCCGGCTTTGGCGATGTCGCGGGGGTCTTTTTCGGGCTTGCTGCGGTTGATGGTGATGTCCAGTCTGCCGTAGGCGGAGTCGTATGTCCACTTGAGATCCTTGGCGATCCTGCCCGCGCGGACATAGTTGAGCTTTTGGCTGTTGTCATAATACCAGTCGGTCGCCGCCACGGGGGAAACGGCATAGCGCGTGCGGAATTCGCGGATGATCTCGCGCGGCATGGGCGTGAGGATGCCCATGAGCTTGGTGTCAAAGAGGTCGCGGTTGGCGGAGGTGTCCTCGATGACGCCGGTTTGGCAGGCATAGCCGACCAGCGGCGCGAGGATGTCGTCGATCGGCGCGTCGGCGTCAGGCAGCGGCGCGTCCGACCAGTCGGCGACGCCCAGCGCGTCCATCAGCAGGTTGCGGACGACCAGCTCGTCGTCGCGGGTGATCAGCCCGCTGCGGATGGCGTAGGCGATCAGCCGTTGGATGTCGGCACAGATCATGTGATTGCCCCCTTTTTATATGATGGAAATACCGCCTGCCGGTCGGACGCGCAGCACATGGCAGCTTCCCTGCCCGAAGAGGGCATCCATTTCTTTACGGTAGGCTTCTGTCTTGTCTGTCGGCACGAATGCCTGTATCGTGCCCGCAAAGCCGCCGCCGTGGACGCGCACCGCGCCCGCGTCGCCGAGGATCCGCTTGCTGACGGCGATCGCCAGCGGGATCCCCTGCTCCTGCGGCTTTTGGGCGGCATAGAGATTTTGCAGCAGATTCGCCGAGGAATCCGCGCTTTCGCGGTAGTATCGGAAAAACGCTTTCAGGTCGCCGCGCGCCAGCGCATCGGCTTCCAGCGCGGCGCGTCTGTTCTCGCCGAAGAAGTGGAGCGCGCGCAGGATGGCGCGGTCGCCGACCCTGCCGCGCAGCGACGGGATCGCGTCGAAAAACGCCTGCTCGTCCACCTCGCGCAGCACATCCTTTCCGAAGCACCGCGCGACGCTTTTCATCTCGGCGGGCACCGCCGTGTATTCGCCGGTGAGGTCGGCATGGCTGCCCTTGGTGTCGGTGATACAGAGGCGGTAGCCCGCCGCCTCAAAGTCGAAGTCATGCTGCACGACGACGGGATTTTCCGCGTCCTGAAAATCGAGGAACACGAAGCCGCCGACCGCGCAGACGGTCTGGTCGAGCAGACCGCTTCCCTTGCCGAAGTAGACGTTCTCGGCGTACTGACCGATCTTCGCGATCTCCACCGCGCCGGCGCGGCTGTTGTTGCAGCCCGCGTCGATGATGGTGCCGACAAGGGTCTCGAACGCCGCCGAGGACGACAGCCCGCTGCCGCTGAGGACGTCGGAGGTCGTGTAGGCGTCAAAGCCGCCGATATGCACGCCCATCCGGGCAAACCGCGCGGCGATACCGCGGATGAGCGAGATCGACCCGCCCTTCTCCTCGCTGTGCACGCCGAGGTCGTCGAGCGACACCTCGCTCAGGTAATAGCCCTCGCTGAACACGCGGATGACGCCCTCCTCGTGGAAGGCGACGACCGCGATCACGTCGAGGTTCACCGCCGCCGCCAGCGCACAGCCGCGCTGGTGGTCGGTGTGGTTGCCGCCGATCTCGCTGCGCCCGGGCGCCGAGAAAAGGCGGATATCGTCTCTGCCGGGGAATATCTCGTCAAAGCGCGCCAGCGCGCGGATAAAGCGCCGCCGCTGCGCGTCAAGGACACTCTGCTCGCCGCCGTAGAGCACGGAGAGCTTTTCGTTCAGCGCGCCGCTGTTCAGCCGGTCGATCCATTCTGTATGTTTCATTTTCCCTCCTTAAGATTGCGTAATCAGCAGCTAACAATTCCCGCGTTATCACTGTACCGTAAATTAACTGTTATAATCGAAAACACTTTTGGAGTGCTTTGTATTCGCCCAGCACCAAAAGCGTGACATCCTTTGCCAGAACGGTGTCGGGCTTGACCAGAAAATCCATCTCACCGTTCTTCTTCAAGCCGATGATGGTCAGGTTGTATTTTCTTCTGATGTCCAGCTGGACGACCGTCTTGCCCACCCACGCGTCGGGGATGGAGACCTCATAGAGCGAGTGCTTGCTGTCCAGCTCGATGTAGTCGAGGATGTGGTCGGAGCTGTAGCGGATCGCCGCCCATGTGGCGACCTGCTTTTCGGGATAAACCACCTTGTCCGCGCCGTTGCGCAGCAGGAACCGCTCCTGACCGTCGCGCTCTGCGCGGGCGACGACGAACTTGGCGCCCAGATCCTTTAACAGGCAGGTGGTCTCCAGCGAGCTTTGGAAGTCGTTGCTGATGGTCACGAAGCAGATGTCAAAGTTGCCCACGCCCAGCGAGCGCAAAAATGCCTCGTTGGTGCTGTCGCCGATCTGCGCGTCGGTGACGATGTCCATGGCGTCGTTGACCTTCTCCTCGTTATGGTCGATGCCCAGTACCTCGTGTCCGAGGCGGTTGAGCTGGATGGCGATATGCTTGCCGAATCTTCCGAGTCCGATCAATAATACAGATTTCATGTTTGGTTCTCCTTTATCCTACTGTGATTTTACCCTGCGGCAGCTTGGACAGCTTTTTCGGCGAGCCGGAGATCGCCGCGTAGATGACGGTCAGTCCGCCGACCCTGCCGAGGAACATCAGCACCATCAAAATCACCTGCGACACGACGCCCAGCGACGGCGTGACGCCCAGCGTCAAGCCGACCGTGCCCACCGCCGAGGCGGTCTCGAACAGGCAGATGCGCATCGGCAGCTTTTCCAGCATGCTGATGACCGCCGCCGAGGAAACGCACAGCGCAATATACATCAAAAAGATCGTTGCCGCCACCTTGACCACGCCCGCATCGATCCGCCTGCCGAAGCACTCGGGATCCTCCTTGCGGCGGAAGATCGAGACGGCGTTGGCAAACAGCACGGCGACGGTGGTGGTTTTCAAGCCGCCCGCCGTGGAGCCGGGCGAGCCGCCGATCAGCATCAGCGCGATGAAGAGCGCCTTACCGGCGTGCGTCATGGCGCCGAGGTCGAGGGTATTGAAGCCCGCGGTGCGGGTGGTGACCGACTGGAACAGCGAGCCGAAAATCCGCTCGCCGACGGGGAGCTGCGCAAAGTCGTTGAAGAAGAAGATCACGGCGGGGACCACGATCAGCACCGCCGAGGTGACCAGCACCACCTTGCTTTGCAGGCGGTAGAGCTTGAAGCGCAGCTTGTATGTGACGACGTCCTCCCATGTGAGGAAGCCGATGCCGCCGACAACGATGAGCAAAATCAGCACGGTGTTGATGACCGGGTCGGCGGAATAGGCGGACATCGAAGCGAATTTTGCCCCGGGGCGCCCCATCAGGTCAAAGCCCGCGTTGCAAAACGCCGAGACGGAGTGAAACACCGCCATCCAGACGCCGCGCAAGCCGAAGTCCCGGATGAACACGGGCATCATCGCGACGGCGCCGACGCCCTCGATGATCGCGGTGCCCTTGATGACGAAGCCCGTCAGGCGGACGATGCCGCCGATCTTCGGCGCCGAGATGGCGTTCTGCATGGTGCTGCGCTGGCTCAGCGAGATCTTCTTGCCCGAGAGCAGCGCAAACGACGCCGCCATGGTGATGACACCCAAGCCGCCGATCTGGATCAGCGACAGGATCACCGCCTGCCCGAAGCCCGACCAGTAGGTCGCGGTGTCCTGCACCACCAAGCCCGTGACGCAGACCGCCGAGGTCGCCGTGAACAGCGCCTGATTGAACGGCGTGACCCGCCCGCTGCGCGTGGAGAAGGGCAGCATCAGAATCAGCGCGCCCAAAAAGATCACGCCGATGAAGCCGAGCAGGATGATCTGGAACGAGCTCAGCCGTTTTCTTTTTTTAATGGTTCCCATTTGCAATCCCTGCCGTTTCGCGGTCATGCGCGATGACCGAAATCATATACGTTTTTATTATAGCACAGGGAATCGAAAATGTCACCCCCACAGGAAGTGTTTTCATAAAAATGCCGGGCTGCATGGGGCAGCCCGGCAGATGCATGGGTTGAAAAGGTGATAAATTAGTATTAATATCTCGCGCACTCGGGTGCGTTCGCCTTGGCTGACACGGGATCGTACCAAATCAGGTTGTTGCTCGTGTCCTTGTCAAAGAGCTGGATCAGCTTGGGCTGGACGGTGAAGTGGATCGTCGTGCCCATGGAAACGTCCGCCTTGAGGTCCATGGTGGGGATCACCATGACGATGTTATCCTGGTTGGAGCGGGCATGGAGATTGAACTCGGTGCCGAGCAGCTCGCTGACCTCGACCTTAGCGGTCAGATCGCCCTCGCCGACGGTGATGTGCTGAGGACGGACGCCGCAGATGATCTCGCGCGGCTTCTCGTCGCGCTGCTTGAGCGCCTTCTGCTGGAACTCGTCGAGCAGGAATTTCACGCCGCGGATCTCCGCGTAATACTTGCCGCCCTCGAGCAGCAGCTTGCAGCCGGCGAAGAAGTTCATGACGGGCATGCCGATGAAGCCTGCGACGAACTGGTTGACGGGCTTCGCGAACAGCTCCTGCGGGGTGCCGATCTGGTTGACATAGCCGTCCTTCATGATGACGATGCGGTCGGCAAGCGTCATCGCTTCGGTCTGGTCATGGGTAACATACATGAAGGTGGTGTTGATGCGGGAACGCAGCTTGATGATCTCGGCGCGCATCTCGTTTCTGAGCTTCGCGTCCAGGTTGGAGAGCGGCTCGTCCATCAGGAACACCTTGGGGTCGCGCACCATAGCGCGTCCGATGGCGACACGCTGGCGCTGACCGCCCGAAAGCGCCTTGGGCTTGCGGTCGAGGTACTGGGTGATATCGAGCGTCGCCGCGACCTCTTCCACCTTCTTGCGGATCTCCGCCTTGGGCATCTTCTGGAGCTTCAAGGCAAAACCGAGGTTGTCGCGGACGGTCATGTGCGGATACAACGCGTAGGACTGGAATACCATGGCGATATCGCGGTCCTTCGGCTCGATGTTGTTGCAGATCTTGCCGTCGATATACAGCTCGCCCTCGGAGATCTCCTCCAAGCCCGCGACCATGCGCAGGGTGGTGGATTTTCCGCAGCCGGACGGGCCGACAAGTACAATGAATTCTTTGTCTTGGATATGGAGGTTAACATCGTGAACGGCTGTTACGCCTCCATCGTAAATCTTTTTGATACCTTTTAAAATGACTTCTGACATAGCGTCTTGCTCTGACAGTTAACAAACCGCCTTGCGGCTGCCCTCCGTTGAAGGCGCCGCCTTACCGCAGGTCTCCACACTGCTGTACCGTGAGCTTACGGAAATGGCCCTCCTTTTTTCTGTGCAGCCGGTCATATTGTGGAGTGACCGGATGCAGCGTTAATCTATCTATCCGTTTATGTAAATTCCAATTGATAATGTTCAACGTCCGCCTCTGCCGCGCCGACAGCTGAAAAGCTGATTTGATCGGCTGATGCGGGCGCATAGAGCGCAAAGGACGCCGCCTGTTCGCCGTCGTTGACGAAGAGCTCCATGCTGTAGCGGTCGAGGATGATCCGCAGCGAGATCGCTTCGCCGTTTCCGACGGGGAACGCCTTGCGGTTCATCACGTCCGCGGGGAAGCCGCTTTTGCTTCTGTCCACCAGCACAGTGCTGTTCGCAGGCGTGAAGTGTACGGCGGTGACATAGCCCTCTCCCTCGGCGACGTTCACGGTGAAGCGCTTCAGAGAGGCGCCGTCGCGCGGTCTGACGCGCACCGTCATGTCGATACAGCGTCCGCTCACGCCGGAAAGCTCCGTTCTTTCGCCGACCGCGACGCCGCTGTAAGCGGTATGTGCGCCGCGGTAGCCCTCCAGCTCGCGCACGGGCGTCTGTATGAGCCTGCCGTTTCTCACGCGCAGCTCGCGCGGCAGCGTCATCTGTCCGAAGAACGGAAGCGTCTGGACGGGACGCACCTCAACGCTGTTCCAATACTGCATCCACGCGATCATCACGCGCCTGCCGTCGTCGGTGAGCAACGTCTGCGGGGCATAGAAGTCGAGCCCATAGTCGATGGTCTGCTCGGTCTCGCGCGTCAGCGCATTGTCGGGTCCGAGCTTGCCGATCAGGCAGAGCGTCGTGTTGCCGTAGAGAAAGCTGAAATCGTCTCCCTTGACCTCCTGCGGGCTGACAAGCAGCACGTCGCTGCCGTCAAGCTTGAACAGGTCGGGGCATTCCCACATCCTGCCGAAGCGGTTGTCTGAGGACGCGACCTTGCCCGCAAGCTGCCAGTGCAGCGCGTCGGGGCTTTTGAAGAGGAGCACCGCGCCGTTGCCGTCGGCGCACAGGTTACCCGCCACGGCGCAAAAGCCGTCGTCCGTCTGCCAGATCTTGGGATCGCGGAAATGTACGGGGCTGCCGCCCGGAGGGAGCTGCTCGGCGCCGATCACGGGGTTGCCCGCGTACTTCTCATAGTCCAGCCCGTCGCCGAATGCGAGGCACTGGGTCTGTCGCTCGCCCTCGTCGGTTTGGCTGACGCCCGTGTACATCAGCAGGTGGCGACCGTCGGCAAGCACCGTCGCGCTGCCCGAAAAGCACCCCTTGCGGTCATAGTCGCGGTCGGGCGCCATCGCGCAGGGCAGATGCTCCCAGCGGATGAAGTCGCGCGTTTTCACATGACCCCAGTGCATATCCGACCAGTGGACGTCGTAGGGATAGTACTGGAAGAACAGGTGGTACTCGCCCCGGTAGAGCGAGAACCCGTTGGGGTCGTTCAGCCAGCCGACGCCCGCCGTGACGTGAAAGCACGGAAGTAACGCGGACGGGACGGCGGGCAAATGCTCCGCCTCATAGGCGCGGGCGCGTGAAAGAAGATCGCTCAAAAGCAACACATCCCTTGAATGTTTTAATTATGAATTTACGTATTACGATTTTTCCTGTTCGGTTTCGCCGTCAAGCTTGCGAAACACGCCGTTGATCAGCAGACAGTTCACATAGCACGGGAGAGACAACCCGAAGAGAAGCAGGATCGGTATTCCGAACTGCGTGAAATTGAGGCAGGCGACCCACATGCCGACCGCGGCGACGACCATCAGCAGGGTGCGCGGAAAATTGCCGATCGTCAGGATCAGGGCGTTTTTCAGCGTTTTGCCGAAGGTGTTCTCGTAGCGCGCGAGCATGGCGAAGGCGTAGAACGAGATCGCCAGCACGATGACGCCGATGGCGATGATGCCCGCCTTCATCTCGGGGATGTAGGTCTGCGCGGCGCGGTAGTCAAAATAGAGGACGGCTGCCGCAGCGAGCAGGATCAAGCCCAGCAGTGTGCCCTTTTTGAAATTGACCGCGAACGCGTGGAAATACGGTTTGACGGTATAGCCCTCTTCTCCGCGAACAATGCGGATCACAATGTCGTGCATAGCGGTGACGGCGGCTCCCATGGTGACGAGCGGCACGCTCAGCACCAGGGTGAGGAGATTCAGGATAAGAAGGTCCGCTGCGATGGACAGTGCCTTCATGATGGGATTGTCCGAGCTGAACAGCTTTTTCATACAGCGGGACCTCCTTGTCTTGCATATGCTCCCGGTCAGACGGGATAGGGGAGCGAATAGTTGCGGTGAAAATCCGCCTCGGCAAAAAGCCGAAACGTTATCCCTTGACAGCGCCTGAGGTTACGCCCTCTACGATGTAGCGCTGCAGGAATACATACAATATCAGGATCGGCAGCATGGCAAGCACCAGCGCCGCCATGATAAGTCCGATATCGGTGGAATAGGTGCCGTAGAACGCCTGCGTCGCGATGGGGATGGTATAGAGCGCCTTCTTCTTGAGCACCAGGCTGGGAAGCAGGTAGTCGTTCCAATACGCCATGGCGTTGATGATGCCGACTGTCGCGATGGTGGGCTTTAAGAGCGGGAATACGATCTTCCAGTAGGTCTGCCAGCGGTTGCAGCCGTCAATGGTCGCCGCTTCCTCCAGCTCAAGCGGGATGTTCGTCTTGATCGACCCGTGGAACATGAACACCGCCATCGATACCGAGAAGCCGACATGCATCAGAATCAAGGTGATGCGCGAGTTCAGAACAGGACCGTAGACCGATACCAGCGGTACCATCAGCACCTGGAAGGGGATGACCATCGACGCGATCATCAGCGAGAACATGATGGTGCATAATTTCCATCTGCCGTTGCGGACGAACACGAACGCCGTCATCGACGAGAAGATGATGGTCAGGATGGTGGCGCTGACCGTGATGATCAGCGAGTTGCCGAATACGGTGAGGAAGTTCATCTTCTTCATCGCTTCGGGGAAGTTCTTGAAGGTAAAGCCGTGGGCGCCGATGATCGCCAACGGATCGGAGGTGATGTCACCCTTCGACTTGAATACGTTGATGATGACGAGGATGAACGGGAAAATGAAGCAGATAAAGAGGGCGAAAAGCACGATCCACATGATGACATGGGCGATCTTTTTTCTGGTTGCAGCCTTTTGATTTTCACTCATTACGCTTCAACCTCCCCTCGCTTGCCGATGAGAACCTGGGTCACGCCCACGATGGCGCAGACGACGAAGAGGATGACCGCTTCGGACTGACCCAAGCCGTAATTCTTATAGGTGAACGCCTGGTTGTAAACGTGCATCGACGCCATGACCGACGACTTGAAGGGGTCGCCGTTTGTCAAGGACAGGTTGACGTCGTAGACGACGAAGCAGCGGGTGATGCTCAGGAAGATGCACTGCACGAAGCTGGAGCGCATCAGCGGGATGGTGACGTGACGCATCGCCTGTGCGGAGGTGCAGCCGTCGATCTTGGCTGCCTCCTGAACGTCCTTGGAGACGCTCATGAAGCCCGCCACATAGATCAGCATCATATAGCCCGCGTACTGCCATACCGAGACCATGATCAGGGCAAACATAGCGCCCTCGGTGGTCGCCAGCAGCGAGGTGGTGCCGAAGATCGCCACAAACGCGCGGTTGAACACGAATTTCCAAACATAACCGAGAACGATGCCGCCGATGAGGTTGGGAACGAAGAAGCCCGCGCGGAAGAAGTTCTGACCCTTGATGCCCTGCGTGACCAGATAAGCCAGCGCAAAGGACACGATGTTGATCAGCACGACCGCGATGGCGGAGTAGATGACCGTGCGCAGCATCGCCCACCAGTAATCGCCGTCGGTGAACGCGTCGGCGAAGTTTTGGAAGCCGACCAATTCCTTGGTGGCGCTGACGCCGTCCCAGCTTGTGAAGGTCAGATAGAGACCGTAGACGAACGGGACGATGACGACAGCGAGGAACAACAGCGTACCCGGTCCGCCAAACATCAGGTACTGTCCGACTTTGTAGGATAGCTTATTTTGTTTCATACAAAAACTCATTCCAATCTGCCGCTTTGCTGTATAAATCATGCCGGGGCGTCCCCAAGCGGCCTGTGGACGCCCCGCTGAAAGAAGGATATCGGATTTTCAGCTCTTTGGGAGCTGCCGGATCGGCTTAGTGAGCGCCGACCTCAGCGGTCTTCCAGTATGCGGTCACTTCGTCTGCAAAGCCCGCGCGGTCGACCTCGCCCGCCAGATACTTCTGGAAGGAAGCGCCGCACTTTGCATAGTGATCGTCGGGAAGATAGTTGTAGTTCGCAATCAGGGCGTCGGCATCGGCATATTTCTTGACGGATGCGCCGAGGGGATCCTGAACAGCGAGGGTGATGTTCGAGTAAGCGGGAACCAGTGCGCACTTCTCAACGATGAATTGCTGACCCTTCTCGTCGTTGACGAGCCAGTTGAGGAAGTCCTTCGCCGCCTGACGCTGCGCGTCGGAGGTGTTCTCGGAGGAGTCGATGAAGAAGTACTTGGAGCCGCCGCCGACGAGCTTCTCGGAGGAGCCGTCTGTCGCGTCGTTGGGAACCGGCATGATGCCCATGTTCTCGGAGTAATCATACGCATTGATGACCGACCAGTCCCAGTTGCCGCCGAACATAAAGGCGATCTCGCCCTCGGCGAGCTTCTGCTCGGTGACCTCGCGCTCTGCGGAGATCGCGGCGTCCTTGGCGTAGTTGTTGTTCTTGAGAACATCAAAGGTGTCCATCAGCTGGTTGAACTTCGCGTCATCGGCGAGCTTGATCGAGCCGTCCTTGATGCCTGCGATGAAGGCGTCGGGATCGTCGTGCTGCTCATAGACCTCGGCGAGGAAGTGAGCCGCGAGAGACCAGTCTTCCTTCATCACGCCGGTGGGAGACGCCATGCCGCCCTTGATGCACTCGTCGACGATCGCCTGGAAGTCAGCGGTGGTTTTGATGGTGGTGGGATCGAAATCCTTGCCGGTCGCCTTCTTGACGGCGTCGGCGTTGTAGATGATGCCGCGCGCCTCAACACAGACGGGGAAGCCGTAGGTCTTGCCGTCGATGGTGATCGCCTGCGTGGTGTTCTTGACCCAGTCCTGATCGGAGAGGTCGACTGCGTGGTCAGCCGCCAGCGCGTAAACGTCCTTGGCGTCGACCATCGAGATGGTGTAGGGGTCGTTTGCCGCATAGCGGGTCGACAGGTGAGCCGCTACGGTGTCGGAGGAGTAGTAGACCTCGATCTCTACGCCCTTCTCCTCGGAATACTCCTTCGCCATTTCTTCCATTTGGCTCTGGATCTCCATTTTGGAGTTAAAGATGGTGATGGATGCTTTGTCGCCGGAGTCGCCGGTGGCGTCGCCGCCGCTGCCGCCGCACGCCGTCAATGAGAACGCCAGAACGGCTGCCGACAGGATCGCGATGATTCTTTTTTTCATGTGCGTGTGTCCTTTCTTTGATAAAATTTTATTAAATACCTATCATCGGCTGAGAAAGGCGGTCAGCGGCATGAAACCCGACACATCCCCCACCATCAAAGACGTCGCGCGCGTTGCCGGCGTCTCCCTTGCCACGGTGTCCAAGGTCATCAACAACCTTCCCGTCGGCGAAAAAAGCCGTGTCAAGGTTGAGGAAGCGATCAAAACGCTGGGCTATGAGGCGAACACCTTTGCCCGCGCGCTCAAAAGCAGCAAGACCTACACCGTCGCGCTGGTGCTGCCCTCGCTCAAGCACCCGTTTTTTGCCCATCTGACCGACGAGCTGACCAAAAGCCTGATGCGGCGCGGCTACCGGGCGCTGCTGATGATCACCAACTACGACCCCATGGCGGAGGAAAAATGCTTTGCCATGGTGCGCAGCAACAAGGCGGACGGCGCCATCGCCCTCACCTACAGTCCCGACCTGACCGTCAGCGGCAAGATGCCCCTTGTGACCATCGACCGCCACCTCGGCGACGACGTGCCCTGCGTCTCCTCCGACAACTACCGCGGCGGCGAGCTCGCCGCCAAAAAGCTGATCGGACTGGGCTGCCGCAGCCTGCTGCACCTGCGCGTCACCTCAGGCGTGCCCGGCGAACCGGACAAGCGCGGCGCGGGCTTTGAGTTCAAGTGCGCCGCTGCGGGCGTGCCCTGCCGCACCATCATCCTGAGCGACAGGGAATCCGACCTGCCCCTTTTCCGCTTTGTGGAGGAGCACATCTGCAACGGGCAGCCGGAATACGACGGCATTTTCTGCGGATCCGACCTGCTCGCCTGCCAGATCCTGCGCTTCCTGCACGAGCACGGCGTCAGCGTGCCCGAACAGGTGCAGATCATCGGGTACGACGGCATTCCCGACCGCATGACGGGCAGCGTGTCGTGCTCCACCATCGAGCAGCCCATCGCCCACATGGCGGAGGCATCCGTGGATTTGATCTTGAATTTCAACAACACCTCGGTGGGCGCGAATATCTGCCTGCCGGTAAAATATGTGCCCGGCGGCACCACAAGGGACGAGCCGCAGGCTTCAACAGAATAGGCAAGAACAGACATAGAAAAAGGCTGTCGCACGAAGCGACAGCCTGATTTTTTTGTCGGCTACTGCCATAGAATGAATTGGCTATGCCATGAATTGACCTGCGGTCATGAATTGCCTTCGGCATGAATTGGCTGCGCCATGAATTGACCTGCGGTCATGAATTGCCTTCGGCATGAATTGGCTGCGCCATTGATTTTGCCCGCATCTGAACGCGGGCGCCGGTGGGCGCTTTCTCCGCGCAACAGACGTTTTTTGAAAAGGTTAGGCTTTTATCCCGCGTTATAGCGCGGGCTTGTAAGGTCACCGTTCACGCGAACAATGCACGCGCGGATTGGGTCGAGCGTCACGCTCGCGAGCGGATTGGATGGAACGTCACGTTCCCGCGGGTTGATAATCTATGACACAGTGCTCGTAGGCGTTGACGACGGTGGTGTTGCCCTTTTTGTCCCACTGGGGGATGCGGGCGCCGTAGTTGCGGTGGACGTGTCCGTGGATGAAATAGCGCGGCTCATACTGCTCGATCAGGGTGTTGAAACACTCAAAGCCCCGGTGCGGCAGGGTGGGCAGGTCGTTGAGCCCGTAGGCGGGCGCGTGCGTCAGCAGGATGTCAAATCCGCTCTTGTGCCGCAGCTGCGCCGCCAGTCCGCGCGCGCGCCTTGCCATCTGCTTCTCGGTGTACATGTACCTGCCGTCACGGTAGCGGTAGGAGCCGCCCAAGCCCATGATGCGCAGCCCGTTGACCTCGACGATCCTGCCGTCGGCGCAGATGCAGCCCTCGGGCTCGCGGCGGTTTCCGTCATCGTGGTTGCCGTGGACGTATACCAGCGGGCAGTGCGCCAGCGTGACCAGAAACTCGATATAGTCGGGGTTGAGGTCGCCGCAGGACAGGATCAGGTCGAACGGGTCGAGCCGCCCGGGCTGGTAATACCGGTAGTACAAATCGGAGGTGACGTCGGAGACGGCGAGGATCTTCATGTCTCCGCCTCCGTTTCCGCTTCCTGCTTTGCCTGATGGACGCCCACCGTCTCGACCGTGGATTTGCCCATGTCGGTCAGCTCGTTGTACTGAGGGATGCTGCCCTCCACATTGTCCACCAGATAGTCCATGTTGATGATCTGCTCCAAGCTCAGCTCCTTCTGGTTCGCGCCGATGACCTCGCCGCTCTGGGTGAAGAACGGAGTCAAAAACGGCTGTCCCGCGCCGCGGATCAGGCTGCTGCGGAAGAAATCCGCAAACCGCCGCGAGGCAGGCGGCAGCTCGGGGGCATACTCGATATCGACGACGCCCGCCGACATGCCCCAATAGTAGTTGAGCGCCCGCGCCGTGGTGGCATATTCGCTCTTGATGGTCTTGTCGAGCACCGAGCGCAGCAGCTTTTCATAGTATACGCCCCACTTCCAGACCGGCACGGCGAGCAGCACCGTCCTGTCGCCGCCGATGTGCGAGAGTCCGAAGCTGGCGCGGTCATCCTCTGCAAAGCGGGCGGTGTCCTGTGAGGAGATGAGGTGGATGTTTTGACCTTGCAGCGCCAGCGCCGCCTCCTTGGCGCCCTTGACCGCCGACCATTCCAGATAAACCCGCGCGTCGGGATTCGCCATCTGGGCGCCGAGGGCAAAGGCGTTGATGCCCGCGATCTGTCCGTAGATAGGATAGTCGCAGACATAGCCCAGCCGTCCGCTGCGCGTCAGCGAGCCGGCAAGCAGACCGAGGATGAATTTTACCTCATACATCCGCGTGTAGTAGGTGCGCACATAGCGGTGCGAGGTGTTGAGCGAGCAGTTCATCACGAGGATGTCGGGGTGCTCCACCGCCACGCGCAGCGACGCCTGCAGCATGCGGGGCGAGGTGGTGAAGATCAGCTTGCAGTTGTCCTCGATCGCCTTCTCCAAAATTTCGGGGCAGTTGCTCTCGCCGTTGCAGATGTAGGGCACGGTGTCGACCTTGTCGCCCAAAACGGTCTGGGCATACTGCCTGCCCGACTCGTGGTCAAGCACCCAGCCGCTCTTTTCGGGCGGCACGTCGTAGACAAACGCCGCTTTCAGCTTGGGCGGCTTGCCCATCGGCAGCACCTTCGAGAGCATCGACTGCTTCTTTTCCTCTGCGGGGACGGTCTTGAGCTCGATGGACTCGTTCTGCTCATTGAGCGCGACCTCCTCCCACATCTTTTTGAGGTTGCTGCGGATCTCCGCCTTGTCGTCGCGGCAGAGCTGCGGGTAGCCGTAGACGCGGATATAGCTGAGCATGGCGTCGCCCACGGTGCTTTTCAGCTTGTCGCCGCCCGCCTCCTGATAGGCGTTCTCGAAGCGGTAGTAGGCGCTCGAAAGATCGGCGCGCTCGTCGTCGCTCCATGCGGCGTCGGCGGATTTTCCCATGGCGCGCACCAGCGTATGGTAGCTGCCGCGCTTGGAGAATTCGATGAAATTGATCTTGCTGGAGCGGTTGAACTCCACGAGTTCCAGATAGAGCTTGACCTCCTCGCTGCCGTCGTCGTCGGGCATGATGCGGGTGACGTCGGCGGCGATGCTGTAGGCGCCGCAGTATTTGAGAACACTGACGCGCTTGTTGCCCTCCTCGACATAGTAGCGGTTGAGGTATTCATAGACCTTGATCGGGTCGCGGATACCCTCGCTGATGTGCGAGCAGTACAGCGACTTCCATTTCTGGGCAAACTCCGAGTCCTCGGGCAGCAGCGGCATGAAGCCCGGCGAAAAGGCGTTGACCCTTCCCGCCGTCTTGGTGCCGACGATGAGGCGCATCGGGATCTGCGTCACGCCCAGCCGAATCCCCGCGACGGCTTTTTCCGGCGGGATCAGCTCATCGAGCACGGGCAGGGTGCCGGTCTCATTTTTGACGGGAGCGGCGGCGACTTCTCTCTGTCCCAGCCGCAGCGCTTCCCGGTAATCCAGTTCAGCTTGCACTTGCATGGTTTTTCCCCCTTATTATTCATCAGAAGGCGCACAGTCCGCCGCGGTGACGGTCACCGCGGCGCACGGATAGTCGCCTGTCAGTCTTTCGAATGTGTAGCCGCCGCTCATCAGCGCCTGCCCCGTGCAGATGAATTCCTCTCCTACCCGGTAGCGCGCGTCGGGGTCCCTTCGGCTTGACGTGCACGGGCATGCCGTTGGCGGCGGGGTCGGTGACGACCAGATTGAGCACGGCGCGCGTTCCGTCGCGGCTGACGTACTCCCAAGCGGCGTAGCGTGCCATCTCGCGCATGCCGCTGAGACGGTAATGCACGCCCTCGCGCACCAGCGCTTCCGTCTCCCGGCAGCGGCGCACCTGTTCGGCGATCTCGCGGCATTCCGCTTCCGTCAGCCGCGTCAGGTCAAGCTCATAGCCCGGCACCCCCGCCATCGCGACAACGCCGCGCGTCGCCTGCGGGGTGTGCCTGCCGGTCTGATGGTTGGGAGACGCGCTGACGTGCGCGCCCACCGTGCAGGACGGATAGCCGAAGGATGTGCCGTA
Source organism: uncultured Ruminococcus sp. (assembly GCA_902784855.1). Taxonomy (GTDB): domain Bacteria; phylum Bacillota; class Clostridia; order Oscillospirales; family Acutalibacteraceae; genus Ruminococcoides. The sequence goes on from CACZWQ010000011.1 coordinate 29,397, forward strand.
CTGGATCATCAGCCGCGCCACGGGATCGGTGTTGTCCGAGCACCAGATCTGCGGGAAATAGCACAGCATGCCCGCGTCAAAGCGTCCTCCGCCGCCCGCGCAGCCCTCGAACAGCACCTGCGGGAACCGCGCGGTCAGGCGCTCCATCAGGCGGTACAGACCGAGATAGTAGCGGTGCATGACCTCTCCCTGACGCTCCCTCGGCAGGGCGTGCGAGTAGACGTCCGAGACGGAGCGGTTGAAATCCCATTTGATGTAGGAGATGGGATAATTCGTGATCAGCCCCGCGATCTTGTCATAGAGATACTCCTGCACCTCGGCGCGCGACAAATCAAGCACCAGCTGGCAGCGGCTCATGCTCGGCGCCCTGCCGGGACAGCGCAGCGCCCAGTCGGGATGAGCAGAAAGCAGAGCGCTGCCCTCGCTCACCATCTCCGGCTCCAGCCACAGTCCGAACTGCATGCCCATGCCGTTGATCTGCGCGATCAAGCCGTCCAGCCCGTGGGGCAGCTTCTTCCTGTCGACCTCCCAGTCGCCCAAGCCCGCGTTGTCGTCGCTGCGGTTTTGAAACCAGCCGTCGTCGAGGACGAACAGCTCGATGCCGAGGGAGCGGGCTTTTGCGGCGATGGCGAGCACCTTCTCCTCGGTGATGTCGAAGTAGGTCGCCTCCCAGTTGTTGATCAGGACGGGGCGGCGGCGGTTTTGGTATGCGCCGCGCAGAATGCTGCGGCGGATGAAGTCGTGGAAGCGGTGCGAGAGCGCGGTCAGCCCGTCGGCAAAGGAGAGGATGACCTCGGGGGTCTGAAAGGACTCTCCCGCGCCGAGCTGCCATGCAAAGCCCTCGTCGTGGATGCCCGTCACGACGCGCACGCTGTCAAACTGGTCGCGCTCGACCTCGGTCTTGTGGTTGCCCGAGTACAGCAGCATGATGCCGCAGCAGTCGCCGCTCTCCTCGCAGGCGCAGCGGTCGCAGAGGATGACGAAGGGGTTGTGCTGATGGCTCGACATGCCTCTGGTCGAGGACAGGGAGAGCGTGCCGTGAAAGAGCGGGACGCGCTCGGGCTGCCGCTCCATGCAGTGTCTGCCGTGAAAGTGCAGCAGCTCCCAATCGCCCGGCGGCAGGTCGAGTACGGCGGACGAAGCCTTTTCCAGCGTGACGGGCTGCGCGCCGTTGTTGACGATCTCAACAGAGCGGGCGATGACGTCCGCCGACGCAAAGACAACGTAGGTCAGCCGGACGGCGAGACGGGCGCATGCGTCGGTCAGGGTGATGACGAGCGTCTCGGCTTCGCCGTCGCTGTCATATGCCGAGGGAAGCCCCCGCAGCGGCTTTCTGCCGGAGAAGATCGCGTGCGTTTGATAGCGGAAATCGGCGCAGCGGCTGCCGTCGGGCAGGACGGCGCGAAAGCCGCTGACGCGGTAATCCCCCACCCCGCAGGAGGGAAACTCCTGCGGCAGGGTATCGAGCGAATAGGCGCGGTCATCCCGCTGCGCATACGGATTGCCCGAAAAGCCGCGGTCATAGCTGCGGTACAGATAGGACATGTCCTCATGCCCGCACGCCATCCCGTAATAGAGGTGGCGCAGCACACCGGCACCGTCGACCTTCATCTGGTAGACGGTGCGCGCGGTCTCCAAGACGAACAGCCCTTCGGATTCATGATAATGAACACTCACAAAAAACGACCCCCTGTCTGTCGGCGGAGGGCATAACACTCCATCCGTCCGATTATCGGTTTTATTATACAATATCCGCCATAAAATTTCAAGCAGCAGCGTGTCGCTGCACCCAATCCGCGGGAACGTGACGTTCCATCCAATCCACGAGTGAAGCGTTCGTATGAACGGTGACCGTTAATGCCCGCGCTATAGCGCGGGCTGTTTGGTTGCCGTTTCTATAAACTTTTCACGCGCGGACTGACCCCCGCGGCACGCGGGGCGAATAAAGATTATTCATACTGCACATACTGGTAGTACCGAAAAGGAGGTAACAACCATGACAGAAAAAGAATTGCTTTATGTGGAAGACGCGCTCGGTCACGAGCAGCACTTTCAGACACAGTGCCAAACGACCGCCGAAAGCTTGCGTGACACGGACTTGAAGATGTTCTCGCGCCAGCTGGAAAACAGACACCGCGAGCTTTTCCAAAGCTTCTATGACCTGCTGTAAGGAGGATAACCCATGGATGACAGACAGTTGATGGAAAATATGCTGCTGCTGGAAAAGGGCGCCTGCGACCTGATGATGCACGGCGCGATCGAAAGCTCCAGCCCGAATGTGCGCCATGCCTTTGCATGCTCGCTGAACGACTCGCTCGACATGCAGGAGCAGATATACGGCAAAATGCAGGAGAAGGGCTGGTATCCCGCCCAACAGGTCGAGCGCAGCAAAATGGAGCAGGTGCGACAGAAATTCGAAGCCTGAGCGCAATAGATAAGCAGCCCGCTTCCCAAATAAAAACAAGAAAAGGTACCCTGATGGGTACCTTTTCTTGATGGAGCTGATAACCGGATTTGAACCGGTGACCTCATCCTTACCAAGGATGCGCTCTACCTACTGAGCTATATCAGCGTAAGTTTTCCGTGCTCGTTTATCGCACAAGCAGTATTATAACACATCTCTCCCGAAAAAGCAAATGCTTTTTGAAAAAATATATGACAATTTTGTAACCTATTCTCCGCTGCCCGCCTTTTTGTAATATCGTTCGGCGTAATTCCGACATGTTGCACAAATCAGTGCGCTGAACTTTGGGTATCTGTTTTGGCTCGACCTATGGTATACTATAATTGAATACTTTATTTCAAAGGAGGATATCATCATGAAAAAATTCTTGAGTCTGGCGCTGACAGCGGCGATGGTAACGCCGATCTTGGCGCTGGGCACCACCGGCGCGGCGGCTTACGGCGACGGCGTCAGCGGCGGCTACGGCAGCTTGGGAACCTACACCCCCACGGCGGGTGTGCTGACCAACCGCCTGCTGTTCGCCATGCCGGGCTGCTGGCAGAACGCCTATGCCGATTCGGTCGGCTGCTATTGGTGGAGCGGCTATGACACGCCCGACAATAAAGCCGGCGGTTACGGCTGGCCGGGCTATCAGGCAGTCAGCGCGGGCGAGTACGGGGTCGACAACCTCTGGGCGATCGACGTCCCCACCTACGGCAACGGAGAAATGGGCAACGCTAACGTGATCATTTGGACCAACTACTTGGACGGCGGTACCGAGACCGACAAGACCAAGAACCCCTTCTATGAAGCGGCTTGCCAGACCGTTGACTCTGTCGGTCAGTATTGGTCCAGAGCGGACGAAAAAGATCTGTATGATCCCCTGTTCAGATACATCTATAAGAAGGCGCTTGTTCAGGCAGAGGTCGAGGGTGCGGACGAACTCGACACCGCCTCCGATTCCTTCTGGGAATGCTCGACGAGCTCGACGAGCTCGACCTCTCCGAATTCGGCAGCTATGCCGACAACTTCTTCAACGAGGATTACGTCGGGGAAGATGACCTCTTCCCCAGAGAAGAACCTCAGGGTTTTGGCGAGGCGTTCCACTTCAACAACATGGTTTATGTTGTCGACTTTTCCAACTATATCATAAGCCCGGTGACCAACAAGATCGGCTGCGGCGGTGACTTCTACTTCTACTACGGAAACGGCGAGTACGGCGCATGGCCGACAAAGGCTCTCTGTGAGGAGATGTGCGGCACGGTCAACAGCTTCCTCACGTGGGACTACCTGTACGGCGACCCGACGCCCGTTCCCGAACCGACAGAGGCGACCTATGCGACAGCCCCGACCTCCGGCGGCACCACGGGCGGCGGCAACACCGCCGGCACCAATCCCCCGTTCCCGGACTACCCCTATGTTGCGCCGACCTACCCGGGTCCCACCAAGAACTATCCGCGCAAAGCCGGCGACACCAAGATCTATTTTGACGTGCCGAAGGACTGGAAATATTTCAACAAGATCACCATCTACCTGAGCGGTCATACCTCGGGTGAGAGCAACACCTTTGCATGGGGCTCCAAGAAGGGCTTCATGACCGATGAAGGCAACGGCGTTTGGTCCTTTGACCTCGCTGATAAGGGCTATGACCTTTCCGGCGATACCTACAGCTGCATTTTCACCGGCGACTGGGGCATCCAGACCTGCAACCTGATCATTGATTCCGGCAACTTCGGCGACACCGCTTATTGCCCCGGCGACCAGGTCGAGAACGACGTTGACTCCAACAAGAAGAGCTATGTGGTTAAGTGGAAGAGCGGCCACAACGGCAACCCCCTGACCATCACCTCGATCGGTAACGTCATCGGCGACACCTATTGGCCCGGTGAGGATAACGTCTCCGTGTTCTATACTTTCATCAGCACGACCGACAACAAGAGCATCAAGAATGCTACCAAGTTCAACGGCAAGACTGAGCAGCAGACCATCGACGATACCGCTAAGACCCTCGGTCTGAGCCTCTCTCAGGTTGAGGAGCAGGTCAAGAAGGCGAAGGACCTCGGCGCAGAGCTCGACTGGAGCGCTGACAAGTCCAGCCTCAAGGCTGCTGACAACGGCAACACCAGCAATAACAGCAGCAGCAAAAACAACAGCAGCAGCACCAAGACCAACACTTCCAGCAACACCAGCAGCTCCACAACTGCGGCTTCCGTAACCTCCGGCGAAGGCACCACCGTGTACTTCATCATCGGCGGCGTTATGCTGGCAGCGATCGGCGTGTTCTTCCTCGCAAGAAAGAAAAGAGAATATTAATTCGCTTTGATTACTCAAGAGGTGTGCGTAAGCACACCTCTTTTTTCTGTTTGTTCCAAACCCCTTCTATTGACACGGAACCCGCATAATTTTTCCCTAATTGGTGATAATTCCTAATAATAGTTGAAATTTGTGTCAGGTTTATGCTATAATAGTTGCATAATTATTTGGACATATTTCAAATGAAAGGATGATACCCATGAAAAAAACACCGGCAAAACAAATGATCGCCGCAGCGATGGCTTCCGCAATAGCCGTTTCCGCATTGGCGGGCTGCGCCGCAGGCGAATCTGCCTCGGGCGGCTCTTCCTCGGGCAGCAAGGCGCTTGACGCTTCCTTCGGCTACGCGGAGTCCAAGGTGAAGGATTTCTCCTCCAACAAGGCGCGCCTGTCCGCCGTATTTGCCGACAAGGCGTTCTCCACCGCAAACGCTGCCGCGATGATGCTGACCGGCACGAGCACGGCGGAGGATATGGAGAAAATCGCCCGCTATCTTTTCCTCGACAGCGTGAGCGTCACCGACGAAACCGGCAAGATCACCGCCTGCTATCCCACGGGCAACGAGGGAAAAATGATCAAGGACATCGAGGAGCTCAAGACCTTTAACCGCGTGGTCAAGGGGATCGTTCCCAAGCTGATGTCCGACCCTGTCCTCGATGAAGCGAGCGGCGAATATGCCGTATCGGCGGGCGTGTCGCGGATGGACGCGGCGGGCGCAGTCGTTGTCGGCTTCAAGACCGCCGATTACGCGGAGGTCACGGGCGAAAAGCTCGCCGACAGCTGCGGCGTCAACACCGTCATTCTGGAGAACGGCACGATCCTGAGCACCACCCTCGAGGCGTCGGAGACCGGAAAAGACCTCGCGTCTCTCGGGCTGAAGGACGAGGATGTCCAAAAGGGCAGCTTTGAGATGACCGTCGGCGATGCGAAGTATCAGTGCAAGAGCGAAGTGATCGAAACATACACCCTGATCAGCGCCGAGCCGCAATAACAGACCGAAAACAGCGTGCCGCGGGAACACCGACGGCACGCTGTTTTACTTTATAGGAAACAGCTTGATACCGCCGTTAATGATGATTTCCGTTTTCGGCATGCTTGGATAGGCGGGAGACAGCGCCCACCGGCACTTTTTATATGGGAAAACAGACGGAAAGCCGAGCGAAAGCCGGGAGAAAAAATTTGGATATCTCTTTTCTTTTTTCAGCGTTTGTGATATAATAAGCGCAAGAAGCTTTTTTATTCCAATATTAATTTCCAAATATTGCCAAAGCTTGAATTTCCGGAGATGAGTGCGCCGAATGCCACTCATTTTCCCGTTGTATTGATCGAGGAGCGGAGCGCCATGCATTTTTCCCATGCCCGGAAGGGCGTCAACAAAATCATCATCGCGCAGGTATTCGCGATCCTCGCTACGGTGCTTGCCTCCGGCGTGGGGCTGATCCTGCCTGTCGCGGAGCGGTTGACAGATAATAAGGATGTCCTCAATACGCTGCTTTTCATGATCTCGGTCGCCATGAGCGGGATCACCGCGACCATCGTGCTGGTGCTGATGGCGGTATTCAGTTTCTTCGGCTACGGGCAGGCGGCGAAGGACGAAGCGGCTTTCAAAAAGTCAATGATCTGCGCGCTGGTGGGCAGCACCCTGACGATCAGCGGATTCTTTGTTCAGATCCCCAATGACCTGCTCTCTACGCTGCTGACGTCGGCAGGTACCGTCGTCGAGATGTTTATGCTCGTCTATGCCGTTTCGGGCGTCATGAACCTCGCCGTGCACTGCGGGCAGCGTTCGGTGACGGACGGGGGCAGGTTCATGCTGAGACTGCTGGTCGTCACCTATCTGATCACCTCCGTCAACACACTGATCATCAGGATATTTGAACTGTCCGAGCATGCGTGGATCGTTTCCATCGTGATCGGCGCGATCAATTCGGTATTGGAGCTGCTGCGGTATGCGTTCTATCTGCGCTATCTGAGACAATGCGCGGCGATGCTGGCGGCTTATGACGGAGAAGCGGAAGATGAATGACCTTGTAATGAAAATCAATGACAAAAAGGACTGGCTGGGTCGGCAGGTGTGGATCGTGCCCGCCTGCTTCGGTCTGTCCTGTCTGCTGACCGCGCTGTCGGTCGTGCTGCTGGCGCTGCGCGGCTTCAACGGGATGGAGAACGTGTGGATGTGCTCCATCGGAGCGGATATCTTCTGCATGGCGATCTGCGCCATGCTCTGCTTCAGCGCGACGCTGAACAGCAAGGCGCGCAACGCCGATACCCACGTCTTTGTTACCATGCTGACCACCAACGCCTTTGCGCTGTTTTTGGATGAGATCTGCTGGCTGGTGCAGGGCAATCCCGCGCTGCGCGTCGTCAATCTTGTCGCGAACGTGCTGTTCTATATCATGGGCTCGGTGCTCGTCTACCTGTTTTGGGAGTACATCCGCCGGGCGCTCAAGCTCAACGACAGGCCCATGCGGATCGCCGACCTGTTTGTCACGGTCATGCTGTATCCGTCGCTGCTGCTGAGTCTGGTGAATTTTGTCTATCCGCTCTATTTCGAGATCGACGCCGGCGGCGTATACCGCCGCGCTGCGCAGTGGGACGTCAGTCAGGTGTATCTCTGCATCGCCCTGACGGTCGTGATCCTCGCGATCGCCTTTGCGAAGGCGTCAAAAAAGGATCGCTTTGTCGCGATCTCCTTTGTCGCGATCCCGCTGGTGAACCAAGCCGTGACGGTCAATGTGTTCGGGCTGTCCACGCAGTATGCGGCAACGACGGTCTCCATCGTGCTGATTTACGGCGTGCTCTTTGCGGAGCGTGAAAAGACGCTCGCCTCGACCGAGATGGAGCTGGGCGTCGCCACCAAGATACAGGCTGACATGCTGCCGGGCACCTTTCCGTTCATGCCCGAGCGGACGGAGTTTGACCTCTACGCGTCCATGACGCCCGCTAAGGAGGTCGGCGGCGACTTTTACGACTTTTTCCCGATCGACGACGATCACTTAGCGCTCGTGATCGCCGACGTCTCGGGTAAGGGCATTCCCGCCGCGCTGTTTATGATGGCGTCGAAGATCTTGATCAAAAACACCGTGATGACCGGCAAAAGCCCGGGCGAGGTGCTTAGTGCGGTCAACCGCCAGATCTGCGAGAACAACCGAGAGGAGATGTTCGTGACGGTCTGGCTGGGTATCCTCGACCTCAGAGACGGCACGCTCGTCACCGCCAACGCGGGGCACGAATACCCGATACTGAAAACGCCCGACGGCGATTTTGAGCTGCTGAAAGCCAAGCACGGCTTTGTTGTCGGGGGTATGCCGGGCATGAAATACAAGGAGACCGAGCTGCACCTTGCGCCCGGCTCCAAGCTGTTTGTCTATACGGACGGCGTCCCCGAGGCGGAGAATGAGCAGGAGGAACAATACGGCTATGAGCGCTTCCTCAACGTGCTCAACAAAAACCGCGACGCGCGCCCCGAAATGCTGCTGAAGGCAGTCAGCGCGGACGTGGGCGCCTTTACGCAGGATCAGCCGCAGTTTGACGATTTGACCATGCTGTGCATCCATTACAGAGGAAAAAACAATTGACGTTTCAAGCGGTTGCCGAGAGCAACGATGCTGTAACGGAAAAATTGCGAATAAAGAAAAATATCACATAAAAGGAGTCATGTAACATGAACATCAAAAAGAAAAAAACCGGAAGCACCCTGACGGTCAGCGTCAACGGACGCATCGATACGGCGACCGCGCCCGAATTTGATGCTGACGTGACACAGAACCTTGACGGGATCACGAATCTGATCCTCGACTTTAAGGACGTCAACTATGTTTCATCCGCAGGTCTGCGCGTGCTGCTGTCGCTGCAAAAGAAAATGATGGCGGCGGGCGAGATGAAGCTGATCCATGTCAACGAGGCGGTCAGCGACGTCTTTGAGGTGACGGGCTTCGACGAGATCCTGACATTCGAGAAGGCGTGACCGAAAAAAAGAAAGGAAGCTGTATATGAGAAATCAAAACACCCTGCAAAACCATTCCCAAACAAAAAAGACCAAGAGTTCCTTTTTGTCCTCCAACCCCGTCATGCGCAGGCTTGACAAGGTGGACGAGAGGGCTGACGATCGTGCCGCGACCTACGGCGGCATCGCGATGAAAACCATCTATTTCCTGCTGTTCACCGTCGTGGGCATTTTTGTCCAGCTGATCACGGCAAAGTATTTTGCGACCGGCGAGACCTTTGACATCAATTACGAGGGCTTTCAGGTCAGCCTGTACATGAGCGAGACGATGATGCTGATCGGCGCGGTGATCGCGGCGATCGTGTTCCAGCTGCTGGCGTTCTTTGCGCGTGCCACCACGCCCGTCACGGGCGCGCTCTACTGCGTGACGCAGGGCTATTTCATCTCGTTTTTGATCTTCAAGGTGCTGGGCGCCTATGGTCTGGAGTACCTCGGCGCGCTGGCGCTGCTGATCACCATGCTGATCATCCTGATCATGGCGATCCTCTATGCCACGGGCGTCATCCGCGTCACCAAGAAGTTCAAGATGGTCATCCTCACACTGTTCATCACGGTGATCGCGACGTCTGTCTTTTCCTTCATCGGCTACCTGATTCCCTTCACCAGACCGATGGTGGAAGCGATCCGCCAGAACTTCGCGCTCTCCGTTGCCGCGGGCGTCATTTTCATCATCATCGCGGCGCTGTTCCTGATCTGCGATTTTGACACGATCGATCACGTTGTCAACGACAAGCTGCCCAAGAAATACGAGTGGCAGGCGGCGTTCGGTCTTTCGTTCACCGTGATCTGGCTGTATCTCAAGGTGTTGGATCTGATCATCACGATCGCGGGCAAGAAAAACAATTCGTAACAACTTTCTGAAAGAATCGCAAGAAACAACTTGCGATTCTTTTTGTTTTATAGTATGATTACATTGGGAAGTTATCAGAAATGGGTGATCCTATGAAAGAAAAAACCGTTTCCTTAACAGTAGCGGAAAAACACCTCGCCTGCACCATGGGCAGCGGCAGTCTTGCGGTTTTGGCGACGCCTGCGGTTGTCGCGCTGATGGAACAAGCGGCGGCGTCCCTCGCGGACGAGCTTCTCGCCGACCCTGCGCTCACCACTGTCGGCACCATGATCGCCATTGAGCACACCAGCCCCACCCCCCTCGGCGCGGAGATCACCGCCACCGCCGCGCTGACCGGACAGGACGGCAGGGCCTTTCACTTTGCCGTTTCAGCCTCCGACCAAAAGGGAGAGATCGCCCGCGGCACACACAGCCGCGTCAGCGTCAAGGCGGAAAAATTTCAGGCGAAAGCGGACGGGAAATTCGGATGAAGTATCAATATGTATTATTTGACCTGGACGGCACCATCAGCCGCAGCGCCGAGGGCATCCGCGCGTCGTTGGAGCACGCCATCCGGCGGCTGAACGCGACCATGCCCGATCTCGGCGACTACACGCGGTATATCGGACCGCCGTTGATCGACACCTTTAAAAACCTTGTTGGGCTTGACGACGTGCAGGCGGAGCTCGGCGCGGAGCTGTATCGCAGCTATTACAACAAGCGCGGCAAGTTCCTCAACCACGCCTACAACGGCATCGAGGAGACCCTGCTCAAGCTGCACGCGGCGGGAAAGAAGCTCGCGGTCTGCACCTCGAAGTACGAGCCCTTCGCCGAGGAGATCATCCATATCCTCGACCTCACAAGCTACTTTGACGCGGTCTGCGGCTCCAATATCGACGGCAGCCGCAAGGATAAGTGGGACATCATCCCGTATGCGGTCAACGCGCTGGGCGGCGATTTTGAGAGCGACAGAGAGCACACCGTCATGGTGGGCGACACCTTCTTTGACGCGCGCGGCGCCTTCAAGAGCGGCGTGGATTTCATCGGCGTCGAGTACGGCTACGGCGATGCGGAAGCGATGAGGCGCGAGGGCGCCACGGTATTCGCCAAGACGCCGTTTGACTTGGTCCCGCTGATCATCAACGCATAATCTTTCATTTGCCCGCATAAGCTGTGGCGGGTGATAGAATGGTTTCCGTGCAGGTCTCGCTGAAAAAACACAAAAAAGCTTTGCTCATTCTCGCGGCGGCAGCGCTGATTGTCGTCGCATGCGTCGCTGTGCGCCTTCACAGCCTGCCTCCCAAGACGGGAAAATCAGGCGGGCAGCGCGTCACGCTGCAAATTCAAAACGGCGATTACCGCGCGTTTCTCGCGCAATTCGGGCTGGATTCAAACGGCAAGCCGACTGCGGAAAAAGCCGTGCGCATTCCCGAGGAATTCGACGAGACCTACAGCGCCTATAACGAGCTGCAGCGGCAGGCGGGCTTTGACCTGACGCCCTACCGCGGGCAGGAAGCGGTGCAGCTTACCTTTTCCGTCAGAAATCGAACGGAAACGCCCCGCGCGGTGCTGCTGGTATTGCGCGGCTGCGTCATCGGCGGTCATCTGACCGACGGCATTTACGGAAGCGAACCGAGCGCCTTGGTGATATGATCACCCGGGTTCGCGATACATTATATTTTCAGCCGCACAGCGGCATGGTTACGATGGAACGATTGGATAAATATCTCGCCTCGCGCGGCTGCGGCAGCCGCAGGGAGGTTCAACAATTAGTCAAAGGCGGCGCTGTCACGGTGGATGGCGCCGTTTGCCGACAGCCCGATTGCAAGCTCGACCCCGATTCCGCCGTTGTGGCGGTCAACGGACAGGCGGTGGGGGACAAGTATGTCTACCTCATGCTCAACAAGCCCGCAGGCGTCGTTTCGGCGACCGAGGACAGGCGCGAGAAAACCGTTATCGACCTGTTGCCCGAGCCGCTCCGCCGCCGCGGTCTGTTTCCCGCCGGACGGCTGGACAAGGATACCGAGGGACTGCTGATCCTTACCAACGACGGCGATTTTGCCCACCGGATGCTCTCGCCGAAAAAGCACGTCGACAAGCAGTATATCGCGCAGCTCGACGGCGAGATCACCGAAGAGATGATCGCGCGCTTTGCCGAGGGGATCGTCTTTGCCGATGGGGTCAAATGTCTGCCTGCCAAGCTCACGATCGCCGAAAACGGGGATAAAACGGTGGGAAGGGTGACGATCTGCGAGGGAAAATATCATCAGGTGAAGAAAATGTTTGCGTTTTGCGGGCTGCATGTTGTGCACCTTCAACGAATATCGATCGGGAATTTGTATTTGGATGGCAAATTGCCCATAGGTTCTTATAAATCTTTGACAAATTTAGAAATTCAGCAAATTTTTATCGGCAAAATACACTAAAATCGCCTGTTTTTTTTTATCTTGTAATAATTTTAAATAAAATAAGCCATAAATATTTAGTTAAAATCCGTATAGTAATAACTTGCGAAAAGTGCTATATTATTAGATGTAATAAAGTTTTACAAAAAACGGAGGTATTATTACATGGCAAGCTTATCATTAAGAAACATTTACAAAATTTATGAGGGCAACGTAACAGCCGTTAAGGATTTCAACCTTGAAATCGCTGACAAAGAGTTCATCATCTTCGTCGGTCCTTCCGGCTGCGGTAAGTCCACTACCCTGAGAATGATTGCGGGTCTCGAGGATATTTCCAAGGGCGAGCTTTACATCGGCGACAAGAAGGTCAACGACGTTGCGCCTAAGGACAGAGATATCGCGATGGTGTTCCAGAACTACGCGCTTTATCCTCATATGACCGTTTATGATAACATGGCATTCGGTCTGAAGCTGAGAAAGACTCCGAAGGAAGAGATCAAGAGAAGAGTGGAAGAGGCAGCCAGAATCCTCGGCATCGAGCAGTTCCTCGAGAGAAAGCCGAAGGCTCTGTCCGGCGGTCAGAGACAGCGTGTTGCGATGGGTCGTGCGATCGTCCGTGATCCCCAGGTATTCCTTCTCGCCGAGCCTCTGTCCTACCTGGATGCGAAGCTCCGTGCACAGATGCGTACCGAGATCTCCAAGCTCCATCAGAGACTGGG
>CACZWQ010000012.1 GCA_902784855.1 uncultured Ruminococcus sp.
CGGATCCATCACCAGAAAGACCGTCTCAAACGGGAACTTGTTGTGTCTTTTGAGGTTTTGAAAAAGCTTTGCCATGAGCATGGAGTCCTTGCCGCCCGAAATGCAGACGGCGATACGGTCGTGCGGCTCCACCATGCGAAAATCGGAGATCGCCTTGGTGAAGCGGTGGCAGAGCTTCTCCTTAAAGCGGCGGCGCTTGGTGAGCGACTGCTCGATGGCGCGCGCGCGGGCGTTTTCTGTCGCCATCTCAGGACTCCGCAGGCGTGTGCTCGGTCATATCGGCGTCGACATTGATGCCGACATCCTGACCGTCGCTGTTGTTGACCGCCTTGAGGTGCACGGAGCCGCTGCGCAGCGTCAGCTCACCCTTGCCCGTATTGCCGGAGCTGTCGGTATAGGTGAAGTCGAGCTTGCCGCCTGCCAAATCGCCTTGCAGATTTTCCGCCGTAACTTTTTTGTCGAGACGGAGATAGTCGGCGCCGATGGAGAAGGTGACATGATCTCCCTCGATGGCAGTGATCGTCAGGGTATGAACGACGTTCTCCCCTTCATCCGACCAAGTGCCGAGGAAATCGGACGCGTTGGCAAGCATCGTGGCAGGCTCCGTCGAAGCGGCTTCGGACGCCGCGGCAGTCGCGGGCGAGGTCGCTTCCGACTTGCCCTCGCTGATCGCGTGCGCAGTAAAGCTGTTATCGAGCAGATAGCCGCCCGCGATCACGGGATCCATGCCCAGTGTGATATTGCTTCCCTCGACATAGCGCTCCACGGGAACACCGCCGACGATCTGATAGAGCTTGGTCAGGTTGATGCTGTCATCGTTCACCTTGGTGACGCAGCACCAGATGGTCTCGGGATGCTCGATGTCGAAGGTGAAGCCGCACAGTCCGGTCAGGGCGAGCTTTTTGAGGTCGCCCGTCTTGCGGTTGAACCAGTAGTATTCCTGATTGGTATTGTCAAAGAGGATCGTCTCGTCTGTTGTCGGAGACGCCAGCAGAAGCGACGCGTTTGCCTTGATCTCCGCCGACTTTTGCATCTTGCCGTTCACGGAGGTGTAGAGATAATGATCGCCGAACGCGTTGTCCTCCTCGGAGACCGTATGGGAATCGAGGCAGGGATTGCCCGCGCCGTTGTAATAGCCGTGCGGAGAGACCAGACAGTTGCCGACCTCCTTGGTGTATTTCTCGGTCGAGAAGTCGAACCGATAGGCGTCGATCTCGTTGATATCGGTCATGGAGACGGCGTTGCGGGAGCAGTACATGATATCGCCCTCGATCATGGTGCGATGGGAGGCGAAGGTGATATCCTTGAATTTTTGATGTTGCTTTTTCTCGATGTTGTATTTGCAGAAGGTATAATCGTCGGGCGAGGTCAGGCCGTCCTTGACATAGTAGAGCCAACCGCTGCGCGCGTGCAGGAGCGTGACGTTTTCCGCGATCTCAAACAGCATTTGGTTGTCGGTGCCGTCGATCTTGACAGAGCAGACCTGATGGCCGTTGCCCGTATCGACGACATAGTAGATCGTGTAGCCGTCGGAGAGCAGCGAGCAGTCGTTGGCAACATCCGCGATCTTCACGTCCGAATCGGTGATCTTGGTGCGGTAGCGGATGGACTTGCCGTCGCTGATGATGTATTTGCCGCCTGCGCGGATGAAGCGGTCGCCCGAGACAAAGGAGCCGAACAGCTCGTCGGGAGACGACTGACTGCCGCCGGCGCCGTAGTTTTCGGGAGATTTATTGCCGTTGCTCGGCACTAAAACGAATTCATCCCTGTCGCGGTCATAGGTAAAGGCGACCTTGCGGTAGGATACCTTGTCCTTCTGCTGTCCCTTGACGTCCGCCATGTCGCGCATGATCGCATTTGACTGACGGGAAGGCTCGAGCGTGAGAATGCTCAGCGCAGCCAGCTTGGCGCCGTCGGAGGATCCGGTGGGTCCGACGCGCAGCTCGCGCATTTTTGAGAACATGTCCTGCGTGTTAGCGGTTTTTGCCCGAAGGGTAAAGCTGCCGCCGTCGTAGTCGAAACCGTATTTTGCCTGACTCTGCGTCCATTTTGACTCGTCAAGCTGCACATCGATGCTCTTGTCCGCCGCGATGACGCGGTTGAGCTCCGCCGTAAACTCGGCGCAGGAATAGTCGAAGGTGACATACTGCGGCTTGCGGCTGTCCATGAAATAACGGTAGCCCGCAAAGCCCCCGAGTCCCAGCAGCACGACAAGCAGCAGGATCAAAATCACCTTGGCGGCGCCGCCCTTTTTCTTTTTCTTTTTTGGCGGTTCGGCATCGTCCGGGCTGTCCACAGGCTGCCAGTCGAGAATCGCCTGTTCTTCCTCGGTGAGCTTGCGCTTCGGTTTGGTGTGTTGGGCTGCCTTTGCCTTCCTGTGCGCAGGCGCGTCGGCTTGTGCAGCGGTCTGAGCGGGAGCCGCATCGGATGCAGTCTGCGGCGTCACTTCCTGCTGCGGTGCGCCGCAGCGAGGACATACGGTCATAGACTCCTTGGTAAAGCAGCCGCAGTTTTTACAAATAGCCATTTCCTCACCTCTATGTCAGTGACAGGCAGAAGACCCCTTTCTTCTGCCTGCATCTAAATATCAAATACTTTTTACCTGAATGCCCTTGCCGTCGGAGGTCACATGGATCGCGGAAAGGTCGCCTGTCTGTGACGCGATCATCGCCTCGGCGATCTTTTCCTCCACCTCGCGGCGGATGGTATTGCGCAGGTCGCGCGCGCCGCTCTTGCCGTTGCAGGATTTTTTGGCGAGATAGGTGCAAGCCTCGTCGTCAAAGGTGAAGCGGATGTGCTTCTCCTCGAGGGTGGGCACATATTCCTCCAGCATCAGCTTCGCGATCGCGACAAAATTCTCCTCGGAGAGCGTGTTAAAGACGATGATCTCGTCCACGCGGGCGATGAACTCGGGGCGCAGGAAGTCCTGCAGCGCCTTCATCACCTTTTCCTTGGAGGCTTCCTCTCCGGTCTTGCCGAAGCCGAGGGCGCTCTCGCGGCCGGCAGAACCGGCATTGGAGGTCATGACGATGACGGTGTTCTCAAAGTTGACCGCTCTGCCGTGCGCGTCGGTCACCTTGCCCTCGTCCAGAATTTGCAAAAGGATATTGAGCACGTCGGGGTGCGCCTTTTCGATCTCGTCAAAGAGCAGCACCGAATAGGGACGGCGGCGCACCTTCTCGGTGACCTGACCCGCCTCGTCGTAGCCGACATAGCCGGGCGGCGAGCCGATGATCTTGGAGACCGAGTGCTTCTCCATGAATTCGGACATATCGAGACGGATCAGGGTCTCGGGTGTGTCAAAGAGCTGTTGGCTGAGCACCTTGACCAGCTCGGTCTTGCCGACGCCCGTGGGACCCACGAAGATGAAGGACGCGGGGCGGCGGCGGGGCGAGATCTGGCAGCGGCTGCGCTTGATGGCGGAAGCCAGCACCTCGACAGCCTCGTCCTGTCCGATGATCTTCTTTTTCATTTCGCCCTCCAGGTCGGCGAGCTTCGACAGCTCGTTTTCACGGACGCGGGACGCGGGGATACCCGTCCACAGCTCGATGACCTTGGCGATATCCTCCTCGGTGACCTTGGTGATGAGGTCGTCGGGGCTGATGGTCTGTATCTCGCCTTCGATGCGCGCCAGCGAGGTGTTGACCTCGGCGAGCGCCTTGTAGTCGATCTCATCCGCGGCGGACAGCGCGTCCTTGCGCTGCATCAGCGAGCCGCACTCGACATTGAGCTTTTCATAGCGCTCGAGCTGCTTGTTGCGCAGCGACGCGCAGGCGCAGCTTTCGTCGAGCAGGTCGATCGCCTTGTCGGGCAGGAAGCGGTCGGTGATGTAGCGCTCCGAGAGCACGACCGTCTTGCGGACGATGTCGTCGTCCACGGTGACCATGTGGTGCATCTCATAGTAGCGCTTGATGCCGTCGATGACTTGGATCGCCTCGGCGATGGTCGGCTCCCCGACCTTGACGGGCTGGAAGCGGCGCTCCAAGGCGGAGTCCTTTTCGATGTACTTGCGGTATTCGTTGAAGGTGGTGGCGCCGATGACCTGCACCTCGCCGCGCGACAGTGCCGGCTTGAGGATGTTGGCGGCGTTCATGGTGCCCTCGTTGTCGCCCGTGCCCACGAGGCTGTGCACCTCGTCGATGAACAGGATGACGTTGCCGCTCTCCTTGACCTCGTTGACCAAGCCCTTGATGCGGCTCTCAAACTGTCCGCGGAACTGGGTGCCCGCGACCAGCGAGGTCAGGTCAAGAAGCTGGATCTCCTTGTCCTTGAGCTTCTGCGGCACGTCGCCCTTGGCGATGCGCTGCGCAAGCCCCTCGGCGATGGCGGTCTTGCCGACGCCGGGCTCGCCGATCAGGCAGGGGTTGTTCTTGGTGCGGCGCGACAAAATCTGGATCACGCGCTCGATCTCCACGTCCCTGCCGACGATATTGTCGATCTTGCCCTCTCTTGCCTTGCGGGTCAGATCCTCGCAATAGAGGTTGATGTGTTTTCTCTTTTTGTTGTCCTTCTTCGGGGCGGACGCGTTCTTTTCGGAAGCCTTGCCCTCGGGGGCTTTTCCGCCGCCGAAGATATTGTTGAAGAACGCGGGAAAGGCGGGCGCGCCGTGGGAGAAATCATCGTCCTCACTGCCGCCGCTGTCCTGCGAGAATTGATCCATCTGCTCGGCGAGGTTATCCGCGCCCAGCTGCTCCATGAGCTGGGACAGGTCGCCTCCCTGCATGAGCGCGTTCATCTGATCCTGAACGTTTTCGAGATCCTCGTCGGAAATGCCCATCTTGCTGATCAGATCCTCAACGGGCTTTATGCCAAGCTCCTTCGCACAGCTCAGACAATAGCCGACGGTGGGAGCGTCCTTTGAATTATTATTGGAAACGAATACGACCGCGGGTCGTTTTCCGCATCGGGTACAAAGCATAACATTCTCCTTTTCCTCTTGATAAACTCAGTATACTGGATTCCGTCTCTGAAATCAAGAACAATCACACAATCTTTACGATTTCTTTTGATTCATTCTGAAAAATACGACCGCGTACTGTATCAGCGCCGTCACCATGGCAAGCGCGACCAGCACGAGTCCGATATAGATCAGCACCATGTTCTCATGTCCTGTCAAAATCTTGATGAAGATGATTAGGCAGATGACGAAGTAGAACACCAGCGTCGCGATCTTTCCGAAAATATTGGCAGGCGGCGGGGTCATTTTTCTGAGGAGCAGGATGAAGCCGCCCAGCAGCATCAAAAATTCCTTTGCCATGAGCACCAGCATGATCGGCATGATCGCGGGCAGATAGACGACCATGCAGACCGCCACCGCGATCAGCGTCACCTTGTCGGCGATCGGGTCGAGGATCTTGCCCAGGGACGTCACCTGATGGAGCTTGCGCGCCAGCAGGCCGTCAAAGCAATCGCTCAGTCCCGACAGACCGATCACGATGCCCGCCGCGATATAATTCTCTTTCAGAAAAAAGTAGACAAAGGGCGGCACCAACAGGAATCTGAGATAGGTTATCAGATTCGGCACCGTGACCAAGTCTCTCGGTCGAAAACTCCAGCTTTCCCTTTCCATATCTATCACCTAACCTTAGTTAAAAATCAGCAGCGCCCGAAACAGCCCGCCGAAAAGTGCCCGCGAATCGAGCGCGGCGGGATTGGTGCAGCTCAGCAGCACATAGAGCAGGTTGGCAAGGAAGCCCGTAAGCACAAGCCCCTCCAACGCGCCGATGATGCCGCCGAATATCCGGTTGACCGTGCGGATCACGGGCAGCTCGAACACGCGCGCCGCCTGTCGCACCAGCAGCCGGCAGAGCAGCCACAGCACCAAAAACAACACGCCGGCAAACACGGCCGACAGCAGAAACACCACCAGCTCGCCCAAAGGCTTTTCGATGGTGCGGGCGATCGACTCGGTCTGCGCGCTGCCGAACACGAGTCTGCCCTGCAAATCGCCCGGCGTCACGCCGAGCAAGCGCAGCAGAAAGCCGAGAAAGCCCTCCAGCGCGTCGGGCAGCGCCTGCAAGCTGTTCTTGGCGGCGAATTCCGCGCCCTGCGCGGCGACAGTGCTTTCCAGTTCACGGATCACGGACGCCTTGATAAAGCCGTCATACACCGCCTGTGCCAGCGCTCCCGACAGGAAATGGGCAGCGACGGAGCAGGCGATCATCGCGGCAAAATTCAGCAGTGAACGGGCTGCGCCGCGGTGCGCGCCCAGTATGATCAACAAAACAACGATGAGAATAATGACGATCGTAGAAATCATAGGGGGTTATCCTTTCGCCGAATCGGGCGAGGCTTGTGCGGACAGATCGGTTCTGTCTTGTGTCAGATCGATCCTCCTGATCTGTGTGACGCTGAGAACGAACGCCTCGCGGTCGGAGCTGAGAATAATGCGCTTGGCGCCCGCGCCCGCGCTGCAGGAATAGCGCTGATTGTGCGCGCTGTCAAACACATAGATCGTGTTGTTGTCCAGCGTGGCGATCACGCCCTTATAGGAGGAGAGCGATTCCGAGCCGTAGCTGCTCTCGGCGATCACCTGCTTTTCGCCGTTGTCGTTATAGATGATGAGGTCGCAGCGCCTGCCGTCTCCGCTCTTGGAGAGCGCCAGTGAGAAGGTGCCCGTCGCGGGCGAAAAGCAGTAGTTTTTCAGCGTCTTTTCCTCATAGTCGACCACGTCGACGCGCTCGTCGTCGACCCTGACCAGATAGGCGTTGGTGCCGCCCACCAAGACGGCGCGGCTGCCGCTGATGAATTTGCAGTCGATGACGTAGTCGCCCTCGATCTCGTATTTGGCAAGCGGCGCCTCGCGGGTGAAGTCCAGCACATAGGCGCACGCCTTGATCTCGCCGTTGTTGTTGCTGACGCCGCAGGCGACGCAGCCGGTACCGCTCATGTTGATGGAAACAGAGCTGATATAATATTCCGAAAAAGAATATTTATAGATGCGGTTGTTATGGGCGTCGAAGGCATACAGCTCGCTGAAAAAGCCCTTGCCCTCCACCGCGATACAGTATCTGCCGTTCGGCGCGATATCGCCCGCCAAGATACCGCCCTCGGCGGTACCGTCATAGACGCTTCGGTCAAAATCCTCGAGCTGATAGCTCTTCTCGCCCAATCCGTAGATCAAAAAGTGGTTGTCCGCCGACTTCATCACGGGATTGGTGAAGCGCAGCTGTTTGTTGCTCACCTCGCCCGCCGAGGAGTTCAGCGAGACGAAGGAGGTGTCGGAGGAATAGGCGACGCGCCCCTGATAGACGGCGATATTGCCCGCCTCGACCTCGGTGCCGACGATGTTGACGGGATAGCCCTTGCCGGTGGTTCCCATGACCTCATAGTTCCACCAGACGTGCAGATTATCCCATGTCAGCCTTTCGCGGTTGGCAAAGGCAAAGACGATCAGCGCCAGCAAGAGGACGCCGAGCACGCCGAAGATGATTTTTTTGAACGCTGCCGGGGATATCTCCGTCCGCTCCTGTTCATAATCGTCGAGCGGCATATCCTCGTAGCTGATGACGGTGCGCTCCTGCTTCTCTTTCGCTTCGGCGAACCGCCCTTTGAGTTTATTGAACATGCTGTCACCTGCGTGACGCGGGAAGCCCTTTGCGTCGGCTTCTTCCCGCGTTAGATGTTGGATGGTTCCTTACGGATAAAAGACCCGGTTCAAATACAAGCCGCACGCCGGTGCGGTCGGGCCTGCAAACTGTCTGTCCTTTTTTTCGATGATGGCGGGAATGCCGTCGGGCGGGATCTTGCCCTGCGCGATGCGCAGCAGCGTGCCCACCATGATCCGCACCATGTTATAGAGAAAGCCGTCCGCCTCAACGCGCATGACGACCATCTCGCCGTCGCGCTCGACGGAAAAGCGCCTGACCTCGCGGGTCATGTCGCCCGGCTCGCGGTTATCCAAGGTACAAAACGAAGTGAAATCGTGACGCCCCACATACGCCTGCGCCGCGCGGTCCAGCATCTCCGTGTCGAGCGGATAGCGGTAGTGCAGGGCATAGCCGTCGAGAAACGGGCTTCGCACCTCGCTGTTCCAGATCTGATAAATATACTCCTTGCCCGTGCAGCTGTAGCGCGCGTGAAAGTCCAAATCGACCTCGCGGCAGTCGCGCACCGCCGCCGCCATCGGCAGCCAGCGGTTCAGCGCCGCCTTGAGCCGCTCAGGCGGGATCGGGTGCGCGGTCTTGACGCTGACACAGTACATGTTTGCGTGAACGCCGCTGTCGGTGCGGCTGCAGCCCTTGACGTCGAAGCCGTCGCCGATGATCTTTTTCAGCGCGGTCTGCAACGCCTCCTGCACGGTAAAGGCGTTCTGCTGAATCTGCCAGCCGTGAAAGTGGCTGCCGTCATATGTCATGGTGAGCAGGAGGTTCCTCAGAGCACTCCCGACATTAAGCTGTTGCATACGATCACTCCGCCGATGACCAGCGCCAGCGTGACAAATGCGATCACGTCGCGCGCCGCCAAATGGATTTGTTTCATGCGGGTCCTGCCCGCGCCGCCGCGGTAACAGCGGCATTCCATCGCCGTCGCCACGTCGTAGGCGCGCCGGAACGCGGAAACAAACAGCGGGATGAGGATGGGGATCAGCGCCTTGACGCGCTTGAACAGGTTGCCCGATTCCATGTCCGCGCCGCGCGCCTTCTGCGCCTGCATGATCTTGTCGGTCTCCTCGAGCAGCGTCGGAACGAACCGCAGCGCCAGCGACATCATCATGGCGATCTCGTGCACGGGAAAACGGACTGCCTTTAAGGGCTTCATCAGCCGCTCGATCGCGTCCGTCAGCTCGGTGGGCGAGGTGGTGAACGTCAGACAGGAGCTGGCGAGTATCAGGCAGATGATGCGCACGGTGACAAAGACCGCGCGGTGGATGCCGTTTGGGGTGATGCGGAAAATCCACCACTGCCAGATCGGCGCGCCCGATCCGTAGAACAGATTGAGCAGCGAGGTAAAGATAACAATAAAAATGATGACCTTCAGGCTCTTGAAATAAAACTTCGGAGAAATGCCGCTGAGGATCAGAAACAGCGCCGTGAACGCCGTGGTGATGCCCAGCGCGGCATAGTTGAAGGTACAGAATATGATCACGATATAAGCGATAAACATCAGGATCTTCGCGCGGGGGTCAAGCCTGTGGACCAAGCTGCTCCCGGGAAAATACTGACCGAAGGCTACGTCTCTCACCAGAGCTTCCCCTCCTTTTGCAGCAGCGGCAGCAGCGCGTCAAACGCCTCGTCCACCGTCAGAACGCCCTCGGGCACGTCAAAGCCCCTGCGGCGCAGCGCCTGCATGATGTTGGTGATCTGCGGCACCTTGAGCCCGTAGCGGCTCAGCTCGTCGCCGCGGCGGAAAACCTCCTTGGTCGGCTCGAACATCGCGAGCTTTCCCTTGTTCATCACGATGATCCGGTCGGCGACGCGGGCGATGTCCTCCATGCTGTGGCTGACAAGCAGCACCGTGTTGTGGCACTCCTTGTGATAGCGCGTGATCTGGCTGAGCAGCACCTCGCGCCCCATCGGGTCAAGACCCGCCGTCGGCTCGTCGAGCACGAGCACCTCGGGGTTCATGGCGATCACGCCCGCGATCGCCGCGCGGCGCTTTTCGCCGCCCGAGAGATCAAAGGGCGATTTGTCCAGCAGCGCGGGCTTGAGACCCGTAAAATCCGCCGCGTCGCGCACCGCCTTATCCAGCGCGTCTCCCTCCAGCCCCTTGTTCTTGGCGCCGAAGGCGATATCCCGGTAGACGGTCTCCTCAAAGAGCTGGTATTCCGGATACTGGAACACCATGCCCACCTTAAAGCGCACCTCGCGGATTTTCTTTGGCTGCTCCCAGATATCTCTGCCGTCGAGCAGCACCTGTCCCTCTCCGGGGCGCATCAAGCCGTTGAGCATCTGCATCAGCGTGCTTTTGCCCGAGCCGGTATGCCCGATCACGCCGATAAACTCGCCCCGTTTGATCGTTAAGCTGACGTTGTCGACGGCACGTTTTTCAAAGGGCGTGCCCTTGCCGTAGACAAAGCCGAGATTTTTCAGCTCCAGAACACAATTCATCGCATTGCCTCCTCGAGCATCGCCACACAGTCCTCCTGTGTCAGCGGTATCTTATCTATCTTTAAGCCGCAGCCGCGCAGCTTATAGGCGAGCTCCGCGGATTGCGGCACATCCAATCGATGGCGTTTGAGCAGCTCCACCTGCGAGAAAACCGTCTCGGGTGTTCCCTGCGTCACGATCCTGCCGCTGTCCATCACGACCACGCGGTCGGCGAGCACCGCCTCGTCCATGAAGTGCGTGATGAGCACAACGGTCATCTGCTGTTCGCGGTTGAGCCGGAGCAGGGTGGAGATGACCTCTTCCCTGCCGCTCGGGTCAAGCATGGCTGTCGGCTCGTCGAGCACGATGCACTGCGGGCGGATCGCCAGAATGCCCGCGATGGCGATGCGCTGCTTTTGTCCGCCCGAGAGCTTGAACGGCGCGTGCGTGCGGTATTCATACATATCGACCGCTTTGAGCGCCTCGTCCACACGGCGGCGGATCTCGTCGGGCGCCACGCCCAGGTTTTCGGGCCCGAACGCCACATCCTCCTCGACGATGCTCGCCACGAGCTGATTGTCAGGGTTTTGCAGCACCAAGCCGACCTTTTCGCGTATATCAAAGGTTTTTTCTTCAACAGACGTGTCGTCCCCGTCGACGATCACCTTGCCGCTGTCGGGCAGCAGCATGGCGTTGAGCTGCTTGGCAAGCGTCGACTTGCCGCAGCCGTTGTGGCCGATGACCGCCACAAACTCGCCGCGCTCGATGTCAAGGCTCACGCCGTCGACGGCGTTGCGGACGGGCTTGCCCTCCTCGACCTCGTCGTAAGAGAAAAACACATCCTGTATGGAAATAAAACTCATTCTCACTTCTCCCAGATCGCCGTGGAACCGCAGGGCAGCACCAGCCCCGTGTCCGTCACCGGCAAACCGATTTCATCGCCGCTCACCCTGCCGCCGAATCGCTTTTGCAGCAGTATGCCCAGCAAATACTCCATGACAGCGGGCGACAGGCCCGTCGTATAGGAATTGAGGATAAAGAAAACGGGGTCGTCGCTGAGCACCTGTATACACAGGCTCACCAGCGCGTGCAGCTGCTCCTCCAGCTTCCAGACCTCGCCGCCGGGTCCTCTGCCGTAGGACGGCGGATCCATGATGATGCCGTCGTAGCGGTTGCCGCGGCGCACCTCTCGCTGTACGAATTTGAGGCAGTCGTCCACCAGCCAGCGCACGGGACGGTCGGAGAGTGAGCAGAACTGCGCGTTTTCCTTTGCCCACTGCACCATGCCCTTGGAGGCGTCGACATGACAGACCGCCGCACCCGCCTGCAGGCAGGACAGGGTGGCACAGCCCGTGTAGCCGAAGAGGTTGAGGATCCTCAGCTCCCTGTTCTCTTGTTTGATTTTTTCTGCGGCGAAGTCCCAGTTGACCGCCTGTTCGGGAAAGACGCCCGTGTGCTTGAAGCCCATGGGCTTGATGTTGAACACCAGACCGCGGTAGCCGACCGTCCAGCGGGCGGGCACCTTTTTGTACGTCTCCCACCAGCCGCCGCCTTTGTTGGAGCGGTGATAGCGCGCATGCGCCTGACGCCACAGGGGATTTTGTTTGTCCGACGTCCAGATGATCTGCGGGTCGGGACGGATGAGGATGATTTCTCCCCATCGCTCCAGCCGCTCGCCGTCGGAGGTATCGATCAGTTCATAGTCTTTCCATTTATCAGATAAACGCATAATCTTTCCTTACTATTTTATGTAATTAACGCTCTCCCGTTTATGAAAAGAGCGTACCCTGCACCGCTGCTGAGCTGACCGCTCCCTTCGGGAAGTCATAGCCCAGATGGCGGCAGCCCTCGGCGGTGATACAGCGGCCGCGCGGCGTGCGGCTGAGAAAGCCGATCTGCAGCAGATACGGCTCGTAGACATCCTCGATGGTCACCGCTTCCTCGCCGATGGCGGCGGCAAGCGTTTCCAGTCCGACGGGACCGCCGTTGTAAAAGCGGATGATCGCTTCCAGCATGCGCCTGTCGTTGTTGTCGAGCCCCAGCTCGTCGATCTCGAGGCGGTCGAGCGCTGTCTGCGCGGTCTCCAGCGTGATCACGCCGTCGCTCATCACCTGCGCAAAGTCGCGCACGCGCTTGAGCATGCGGTTGGCGATACGCGGCGTGCCGCGTGAACGGGAGGCGATCTCGATGGCGCCCTCGTAGTCGATGGCGATGCCGAGGATGCCCGCGCTGCGCATGACGATCTTCGCCAGCTCCTCGGGCGTATACAGCTCCAAGCGAAGCAGCACGCCGAAACGGTCGCGCAGCGGCGCCGTCAGCTGACCCGCGCGGGTGGTCGCGCCCACTAAGGTGAAGCGCGGCAGCGGCAGGTGATAGGACGCCGCCATCTGCCCCTTGCCCGTGATGATATCGATGGCAAAGTCCTCCATCGACGGGTAGAGCACCTCCTCGACAGCGCGGCTGAGTCGGTGGATCTCGTCGATAAAGAGCACGTCTCCCTCGTTGAGATTCGTCAGGATCGCCGCCAGATCGCCCGGCTTTTCGATCGCGGGCCCCGAGGTGATGCGGATGTTGACGCCCAGCTCGTTGGCGATGATGCCCGCGAGCGTGGTCTTGCCCAGTCCCGGAGGGCCGTAGAGCAGGACGTGGTCGAGCGTCTCCCGGCGGATCTTCGCCGCCTCGATGTAGACGCGCAGGTTTTCCTTTGCCTTTTCCTGCCCGATGTACTCGTCAAGGTTTTTCGGACGCAGCGGGTTTTCGCCCTCGGAGGTGTCCTCCGGAAGCTCGGCGGGATCCATGATCCGGTTTTCAAAATCAAATTCGTCTGAAAATTGCATATTTGCCATCTTACTGTCTTCCCATCTGCTTCAATGTCTGCGCGATCAACTGCTCTACGGGCAGGCTGCTGTCGAGCGTCGCCAGCACGGCGCTGACGTCGGACGGCGTATAGCCCAGCACGCCCAGCGCCTCCAATGCCTTGGGGATGTTGCCGCCTGCGGCGGCTGCCGCGCCCGCGCTGACGTTTGCAAAGCTGTTGTCGGACGCCGTCGCCTTGGCGAGCTTGTCCTTCAGCTCCAGCACGATGCGCTGCGCGATCTTCTTGCCCACGCCCTGCGCGCGGGTGATGGTTTTCACGTCGTCGGTGGCGATCGCCATGGCGACCTGCTCGGGAGAGAGCTCCGAGAGCACCGCCAGCCCCGCCTTCGGTCCCACGCCGCTGACGCTGATGAGCGATTTAAAGGTGTCCAGCTCCGTTTTGGTGGCGAAGCCGAACAGCTCCATCGCGTCCTCGCGGACGTTCAGATAGGTGTAGAGCATGACCTCGCTTCCCTGCTTGAGCGTGCGCAGGGTGTTGAACGTCGTCTGGCAGTGAAAGCCGACGCCGCCGCACTCCACGACCGCGCTGTTCGGAGTCGTGAGGATCAGTTTTCCTCTGACGGAATATAACATATCGTTAACCTCGTGTCGTTTGATCATTCAGTATGCGGCGCAGCTCCGATCCTGCCGCCTGCGCGTGACAGATGGCGATCGCCAGTGCGTCCGCCGTGTCGTCGGGCTTCGGCACCTCGTCGAGGTGCAGCAGACGCCGCGTCATCTCCATGACCTGCGGCTTCTTTGCCTTTCCGTAGCCCGTGACGGCGGTTTTGACCTGCAGGGGCGTATATTCATAGATCGGGATGCGCAGCTTCTGCGCGGCGAGCAGAATCACGCCCCGCGCCTGCGCCACCTTGATGGCGGTGGTCTTGTTGGTCGTAAAATACAGCTTTTCGATCGAGAGCGCGTC
The DNA here is from genome assembly GCA_902784855.1 of uncultured Ruminococcus sp. GTDB lineage: Bacteria > Bacillota > Clostridia > Oscillospirales > Acutalibacteraceae > Ruminococcoides. The sequence goes on from CACZWQ010000012.1 coordinate 13,813, forward strand.
GGGACGGCAGCGCTCCAGCACGGAATAGATCTCGTCGTAGATGATCTCCAGCCTTTGGTTGAAATCGGTGTGCGCCTGCGTCTCTACCGCGCCGAAGCCCAGCGCCTTGTAGGTGTTCGCCCGAAAGCTCACGGCGCCCCAGCCGATAATGGCATAACCCGGGTCGATTCCGAAAACGACCAAAACAATCCCCCCGTCAAAATGGCATAATGATACATTCTAAATCATTATAGCACAGTCGCGGACGATTATCAAGTAGGAAATCAAAATGCAGATGTGCCTTGCTCTGCGTTCTCTTGTTTCAGGATCAGGGTGCCGCCGTCATAGCGCAGCTCCAGCGTATCGCCCTTGGGCACATAGGTAAAGCCGTAGTTGCGCTTGGAATCGCGGTCGAAAATCACAAAGCCGGCGTTGTCCGCCAGATACCGTCCCGCGATCACCTCGCGGTCACCGCCGTTCTCCAAGGCAAACGCGGCGCGGTCTCCGTCAAACCGCAGGCAGGCGCTGCCGCCTCCCTGAAGCTGAGCCGTCCAGACCGACTCCGTCAGCTCGGCGACACTTCCCGACGCGGTCTGCGAACAGCCGCCGAACAGGACGATCATCGGCAAAATCAGCGCGACAAGCTTCTTCATTTTTCTCACAGCCCTTTCATTAGAATGATATAAGGGTATTCGCGCACGGCAATTTTTATTCCCGCGGCGATTACCCCTTGCATTGAAAACCTTTTTTTGCTATAGTAATACTGTATGTGAGCGGAAGAAACGGAGTGAAGCTTTTTGCAGCAGGAAATCATGCAGATCTGCAATGTGTTTGAGGAAAACGGCGAGGTGATGAACGCCGGCTGGGCGCGCCGCCCTGTCTTTGTCTACAATGAACCGATGAGCAAGATGAGCGGCAAGCACGGCGAACGCGACTGTTACTTTATCAACAACGGCGAGGTGTCGCTCTATCTCGCGGTGGAGAACCTCGGACCCGCATTTGCCATCAAAATGGCGGTCGCCGACTTAAAGCGCGGCGGCGTCATCAGCGACTTTGTCGTCAAGAAAATCAGCTTCATCAAAAACGAGCTGCCCGCCTCCGCCGATAACGGCGAATTCCTCTATTCCGACAAGCGCGTTCAGCTGCAGCTGACCAACACCCCGCAGGGCAGGTTCCTCAAAGGCGATTTCATCGACTTCGCGGGCATCCGGAACCTCTACTTCAATCTCCATCTCAAGCGCATCATGGGCGACAGTCTGCACGAGCTCGCACCCTTCGAGCGCAACCGCAAGTATTTTTATCTCAAGCAATTCGCGCCGGTCTTTCTCGCGAGCGGCGTGATCCGCGTCGGCGGGCTGGAGTATTCCGTATCGGAGCATACCGGTCTCGCGTATTTCGACTGGACGCGCTTTTCCAAGCCGCGGCACCACAACTACCGCCGCCTCAGCGCCGACTGCGTGATCGACGGCAAGCGCGTGTCGCTCAATCTCGCGAGCCGCGTCGGCGACAACCGCTACGGCAACGAAAACTGCGTTTTTGTCGACGGCAGGCTCTGCAAGCTCGGCAATATCGCCGCCAAAGGCACACCGAACCGCCTTGACCGCCCGCGCTTTCTCCGCGATGAGGACGGGATGGCGGATATCACCTTCAAGCCCTTCACGGTCGGCGGCGAGGCGATGGCGGCGCAGATGTCGGCGAGCACGGTCATCTTCGGCAGACTCTACGGTGAGATCCATCATCCCGAGCCGGAACAGCCCCTCGTCCTCGACAACGCACAGGCGCATTTTGTCCTCTCCGAGTTTTGAATCATGCAGAAAGGGATCGACTCCTGCCGGAGCCGATCCCTCTTTTTCGTTTCAACAGTCGGGCGAAAACGCCCGCCTTTGCATCACTCGCTGTCCTTTGACAACCGCATCACCATGGCGACGGACGTCAAAAACATAATCAGAATATACAGGATGATAGCGATGATCGCGCCGAGCGAGATGTATGCCCGCGGGATGCTGAGAATCAAAAACACACCCGCAAAGCAGCAAAGCACCGACACGAGGTTTTTCAGGTTGCGCTGCTTGTCCAGCGCGCAGAAGAAAAATCCGAGAATGGGGATCAGGATGATCACCAAGCAGAGAATGCACATCGTCACCGCTTCGTTGGTGAGTCCCGACACGACGCCGAACAGCATGGTCACCATAAAGAACGGCGACGCCGACGTCACATTGCCCGAGGCGTCAAAATTCTGGATGAAAGGCATGGTGCAGAGAACGATCTGCACGAGATAAAACACGCACATGGCGATCCTAAGCTTTTTTCTGGTCTTGATATCAGGTACTTTCCGCATAATGAGCCTCCGAAAAACAATATGGAATTATTGTAACACAAAAAACGGATTTGCACAATAGGGAATTTTATGATATACTATCTAATTGTGCGGATCGCGCACGGGAAAGGAAGGAATTATTCATGAGCTACATCCACGAATCTGTCGTGTACAACATTTATCCGCTGGGCTACTGCGGCGCTCCCAAGGAAAACGACCATGTGCAGACCTACCGCCTGGACAAAGTCCTTGACAGCATCGAGCACTTCAAGCACCTCGGCATCAACGTCATGCTGTTCAACCCCGTCTTTGAGAGCAGCCGCCACGGCTATGATACCATTGACTACCGCAAGGTGGACTGCCGTCTCGGCGACAACGCGTCCTTCAAGCACATCTGCGACGTGCTGCACGAGAACGGCATCCGCGTCATCCTCGACGCCGTGTTCAACCACGTCGGCAGAGAGTTCTTCGCGTTCCGGGACGTGCAGGAGAAAAAATGGGATTCTCCCTACTGCGGCTGGTTCCAGAATCTGAACTTCGGCGGCAGCAGCCCCTACGGCGACCCCTTCTGGTACGAGGGCTGGGCAGGTCACTACGACTTGGTGAAGCTGAACCTGCAAAATCCCGACGTCGTCAGCTACCTGCTCGACTCGGTGAATTTCTGGATCGACGAATTCGACATCGACGGTCTGCGCCTTGACGCGGCGAACGTCATGGACTGCGAGTTTTTCAAGAAGCTGCGCCACACCTGCAAGAGCAGAAAGCCCGATTTCTGGCTCTACGGCGAGATTGTCGGCGGCGACTACAACCGCCTTGTGGGCGGCGATATGCTCGACTCCGTGACCAACTACGAGTGCTACAAGGGCATCTACTCCAGCCACAACGACCACAACTATTTTGAGATCGCCCACTCGCTCAACCGCCAGTTTGCAAACGGCGGCATCTATCAGCATATCTACACCTTCAACTTCGTCGACAATCACGACGTCAACCGCGTCGCCAGCGAGCTGCGCGACAAAAACCACCTTTACAACGTCTACACCATGCTCTACACCATGCCCGGCGTGCCGTCCGTCTACTACGGCAGCGAATTCGGCGTGGAGGGCAAGCGCACCTGGGAGAGCGACTACGCCCTGCGCCCCTGTCTCGATCTGAACAACGTGCCCAACGCGAATATGCAGCTCTGCGATCATATCGCGAAGCTCGGCAGGGTGCGCCTTGCGCTGGACGCGCTGAAATACGGCAAGTTTGAGAACGTCAACATCCAGAACGAAAAGCTCGTCTACAAGCGCTATACCGACGCGCAGACCGTGTTCGTCATGTTCAACCTCACCGACCGCGGCGAGAATCTCGGCTTTGATTCCCGCTGCAACGCCAAGCTGACCGACGTGCTCAACGGCAACGAGGTGTTCGACTGCAACGGCTGGTGCGAGATCTTCATGCCCCCCTACTCCGCGCGCGTCTTGGTCGTCAACGACGGCAGCTTCCGCTTGGACGAAGAAGCGCCTGCCGCGGCGGCGCCGGTCAAGAAAGCGAAGAATCATTCCAAAAAGGAATTAAAAGAGGAAGCGGTCACCCTCGGCAGGTACCGCCACTTCAAGGGAAATGAGTACGAGGTCATCGGCTTTGCCAAGCACAGCGAGACCGAAGAAAAGCTCGTGCTCTACAGAAGCACCCAAAACCCCGAAGAGGTTTGGGCAAGACCGTATGACATGTTCAAGGAGATCATCACCCGCGACGGCAAGCAGGTCAGGCGGTTCACGAAGCTCGACAACTGATCCGAACACGAAATTCCCCTGCATGTTTCCCATTCACCTGAAAACCCTCCCCCGGAAAGCTCCGAGGGAGGGTTTTGTTGTTTAAGTGATGCGGTTATCTTCGCTTACCAGCTTTGGACCGTGCGTTTTTTGTCAGCCCAACCGTTGCAATAATAGCCGCTCTGGCTGCCGTCATAGTCGGCGTCAACAGTTTGATCGCCTTCTCCGTTATGGAAGATCAGGTGCGTCGCACCTTCGGGGACCGTGACGGCGTAATTCGTGCCGCCGAAGCCGTTGTCGCCTTTGTAGGTCATCTGGGAGCCCGGCCAATCGCCGAGATAGTGCAGATCGTCGTCATCCCACGCATAGCAGTAAACGGTCGTCCAGCCGGGACTGGTAAACAAAATCTCCTTGCCGCCCGTATACCAGGCAGAAGCGTTCCATTTGCCGTCCGTTTCGGTGGTGAGATACCAGCCTGCCGCCTTGTTGTTGTAGGCGATATCGACCGTCTGTGCGCCGCCGGGAGCATCCCAGCTCGAGCCGTTGCTGAAAATGATATTGGTCGCGCTGACCGGAACGCTGATGGAGAAGTTGTCGTTGCCGAAGCCGTTGTCACCGATGTTGGTCATCTCGGAGCCGGGCCACTGACCGAGCAGCTCGCCGCCGTCGTTCCAAGCGTAGGCATAAACCGCGCTCCAGCCCTGATTGTTGGTGAACTGGATCTCTCTGGTCTCGCCGTGGTCAACGGGATCATCGCCGCCGCTGCCGTCGGTGCTCAGGTTGAAGGTGCCGTCGCTGTTCTTGCTCAGGGTGAAGGTCACCTCGCCCGCGGGCGCGTACATCTTATTGGAGTCCTCACCGGTGATCGAGGTGGGATAGAGCGTGACGCGCGTGACGTCGGTGCCCTGGAAGCCGTTCGTCATGAACCAGTTGCCCGCAGCGTCTCTGATGCAGACATAGCTGTCCTCGGTGAAGGTCATGGTGATGGTATTGCCGTTGAAGTGGTTGTCGGTTTCGGAGACATCGACGCCGTTGATGAAGCCGACCAGATAGTAGTCGCCGTCGAGGGTGGTGCTGCCGCCCTCAGACCATGAGCCGACCTCGAAGTGGCCGTTCGCGTCCATGCTGTCGAGCGGATACCAGCCGGTGGAGGTGCTGTCGTAGTAAACATCGACCGTCTGTCCGCCGGGGCCGTTGAATACCATGCCGTCGGTGTCGGTGGGAACGGCGAAGGAATACTGCTGCTCGCCGTAGTCGTTGGTGCCTGCGGGAGTCATCGCGACGCCGGGCCATTCGGTCTCGGTCGCGCCGCCCCAGTAGTGGATGTTCACGGAGCCCCAGCCCTTGTTGTCGGTAAAGAGGATGTTTCTGGTGCCGCCGGGTTCATCACCGCCGCCGGAGGTCCAGCTGTCAACCGTCAGCTTGCCCTCGCTGTCTTGCTCGCCGGTGGGATACCAGCCGGTGGTCGTGTCGTCGTAGGGGATGTCAACGGTCTGCTGACCGCCTTCCGCCTGACCGTTGTTAAAGATGATGCCGGTGACGTCGGTGGGAACGTCGTACCAGTAGTTGGTGCCGCCGTAGCCGTTGTCGCCGTCGATCTTGTTCATGGGATAGCCGGGCCATTCGGGATCCGCTTCCTGAGCGCTGCCCCAGAAGTAGATGTAAGCCTGACCCCAGCCGAGGTTGTCGGTGAATTCGATTCTTCTGGTGCCGCCGGGGATGGGAGTCGGGCCGTCGGTGGGAAGCGGATCGTCTGCGATCCATCCCTCGACCAGCCAATGACCCTCGTCATCCTTCTCCGCGGTGGGATACCAGCCGGTGGTCACGTCATCATAGGCGACGTCGACCGTCTGCTGACCGCCTTCCGCCTGACCGTCGTTGAAGATAAAGCCGGTGCAGTCGGTGGGGATATCAAAGCTGTACTGCGGTTCGCCGTAACCGTTGGTGCCGGCATCCTGCATGGGAACGCCCGGCCAAGCGGTCTCGTCAGCGCCGCCCCAGTAGTAGATGTAAACCTGATCCCATCCCTTGTTATTGGTGAAGAGGATGGTTCTGGTGCCTTCGGGCTGCACGGTGGTCTCGGGCGCGGTGGTCGGCTCGCCGTTGGGATCGTAGAAAACGGTGGGATCGTAGGAAACGTCGCGGTTCTTGTTGAGAGAACCCTCGTAGATGGAGGTATAAAGGTTATACTTCGAGTCGGGCTTCTTGATCTCGCTGTTCTCGACGATGTCGGTCTCGTTGGCTGCCTTGGAGGTGGTCTCGCCGGCGTTCAGCTTGGAGACGGTCAGGTCGGAGACGTTGAGCGTCACAGTGCTGTCCTTGGGTGTGAGCACATCAAAGGTCGCGGAAACGAACGGAATCGGCTTGTTGCCCTCCGCCTTGAGCGCGTCCAGATTGATGTTGGAGATGTTGCCCTTGATGGTGCCGTCCTTCTTGCCGGTCATCACACCGGAGACGTTCGGCATGAAGGTGGTGCCCTTCGGGCTGACGGCTGTGCTGTCATAGGACAGTGTCCAGTCGGTGGAGAGCAGGTCCTTCTCGCTGTTGATGAAGTAGGTGACCGTAAAGGTCGCGGTGTTTTCGTTGAAGTCCACGGCGTGCTTCGCAAACAGGTTGGAAGTCGCCGTTACCTTAAAAGTTTGGTCGCCCTCCCCTACCACGACATACTCGCCGTAGGGTTCGCCCGCGTGCGCAAAGCCGTCGGGGAATTCGGCGATATACATCTGCATGTAGGTGACGTCCTTGATGGTGACGTCTCCGTCCTTGTCGACGTCGGCAGCCTTGAGCGCGTCGCCCGTGAGCTGCGGCGAGAACTCGGCGAGGTGTCTCTGCACGTTGGTGACGTCGTTGACGTCGACCTTGCCGTTGCCGTCAACGTCGCCGTAGATGCCCTTCTGCACGAATCTGGTTTCGGGCTCGGGCGGAGCGGTGGTGCCCTCGGTGGTGGGCTCTTCGGTGGTCGGCTGTTCGCCGCCCTTGAGGACCTCAGTCGCGGGGATCTCCGCCTTGGTGGGGGTCATGGTGGTGTTCTTCCAGCCGGAAGCTTTCGCATTCTCGAGCACCTTGTTGCTGGTGCCGCCGCCGAGGCTGAGCTTGTTTCCGGCGGAAACCGCGGCGCCGGGGTACTGTGTCGTCTGGTTGCTGTACTTGCTGGTGCCGTTGAAGATGACGAAGGTGTTGGGAGACTGCGGCAGATTAAAATCGGAATCCTGGATCTTGCCGGTCGTCAGATCCTGCTCGACGCAGCGCGCGGGGATCTCGATATAGTAGTAGCCGAGCTGCTCGTCATAGGTCATCTGCTGTCCCGGCCAGCCGCCGTTGGAATAGCAGATCTTCTTGCTCTTGGTATCCTCATCATAGACATAGCAGCAGGGGTTGTTCCAGCTCTTGCAGATGTTGGGATGCAGGAATACGAAGATGCCCGAGGAAGTAGAGGGCTTCTTTTTATAGAAGTAGGTGCCGATGGTCGTGTTGCCCGCCGCGTCGGTCGCGGTCAGGTTGAGGGTGATGGTCTCGCCGACGTTGTAGTCGCGGCCGATCTTGATGGCGGTCTTGCCGGTGAATTCGGTCGCCGCGTAGTTCTCCAGCGCATAGGTGCCCTTGACGGCATTCTCAAGAGAAAGCTCTACGGTGATGGTGTCGGTGGTGAATTCGCCCGATTCGACGGAGGCAACTGCCTTCGGAGTCGCGGTGGACTGATAGACGACCGCAACGCCGGTGTCGCCGATGTTGCCGCTGACGGTGCCGCCCGATACGGTGAAGGTGCTGCCGGTGACGGTGTCGACATAGGAGCCGTCAGCCAAGCCGGTGCCTGCTACGTTGACGCTGCCGGAGGTGCCGTTGACCTTCGAGAGGACGACGCCCTTGCCGTCTCTCGCGACATAGATGATGCCGTTCGCGTTGCCGACCTTCTCGGATTTGCCCGCGAAGAAGTTGTGGAACTTGTTGACCTCGGAGACGACCGTGCTCTTATAGGTGAGGTCGCCCGCAGCCTGTCCCATCATGGCGTCGCCGGGACGCGCGAAGTACAGCGGAACGGAATCCTTTCTCGCCGCAACGACCGCCCAAGCCTTGACGACGTTGGCGTCGGACACGTTCGCGGTGTTTTTCAGACCGGCGGAGCCGGATTCACCCATATAGGTGTCGTGAGATTCCGCCCACACGACCGCCTTGGTCGCGTTGCCGCTCAGCGAGTAGTTGGTGGCGGAGGCGTAGGACGCGTTGCCGCCGTTGAAGCCGGCGAGGATCTTGTCGGAATAGTTGTTCTCGGTGACGCGCATGCGGTCGGTGTAGCCGGAGAGGTTTCTGCCGCCGATGCCGTTGAGGATCTCGCCGTAGGCGAAGAGGCTCTTGCCGGTTTTCTGCGTATAATAGGACTTTGCCTGATCTAAGGTGTTCACCCAGAACTGCGAACCGTAGTTGCCGTCCTTTTCGGTCTCGATGTGCTTCGCCGCGTCAAAGCGGAAGCCGTCGACGCCGCAGTCGATGCATTCCTTGAGCAGCGAGAGGATCTTCTGCTGCACGAAGGAGTTGCCGGTGTTGAGGTCGGGGCACTCCGAGACATGGCCCTGGACCATCAGCTGCGGAGAGCTGTCACTTGCGTTGCTTCTCTCGCTGTGGAAGTACTGGCTGTAGCCGTTGTAAAGCTCCGGCTCGTAGGTCTTGACCTCGTCGCTGAGCTTGTTGGCGTCTACGGTGTTGGTGCCGGCGAGCTTGTAGTTCGCCATGTGGTTGGCAACGATATCAACGATGATCTTGATACCGTATTTGTCTGCCTCCTCGCACATTGCGGCAAGCTCTGCCTTGGTGCCGAGCCATCCGGAATCGGAAACGGACTCGCTGACAGGCTGATAGAGCTTCGGCCACTGACCCGCCACGTCAGACCACGGACCGAAGTCCTTCGGCTGGGTGACCGGGGATGTTTGAACAGCAGAATAGCCCGCCGCCTTGATCTGCGGCAGGTTAAGCTTGATTGAATTGTAAGACCAGTTGAAGGCGTGCAAAACTACGCCGTTGTTGACATCATCCTGCGTATTCGGCTCACTGGAAACTGCCGAGGTATCGTCAACCTGCGCGGCATGTGCCGAAATGGAGAATGCCAGCGACGAGGTAAGAATGGTTGCCGCTGCAACGATGCTTACGAGTTTTCTGAACATTTTCATCAAAAAACCATCCTTTCATAAAAATTCACTATTATTATATCAAATATTATTAAAAATGTATATAGTTTATATCACAAATTGCTTAATGATTTTTTGTGCAACTTAACCCCTTTCCTGCGCCTCCCCCATTTATGCGCCGCGCATTCGAAAATCATTGACTTTTAAGGGTTTTTGTCCTATAATGTAGATTGGCTTTTTAGCATATCAAAAGCGGCTCAGCCGCAAAAGGGGTGCATAAATGGAACAGATACAAAAAAAGGTGATCGTATCCTTAAAGGATATTTTTTTGCGCTATGACGGAGAGGTAATTCTCAATCATATCAACCTGGATATCCACGAAAAAGAATTTGTCACCATTCTCGGTCCCAGCGGCTGCGGCAAGACCACGACCCTGCGGATCATCGGCGGCTTTACGGAGCCGGAAAGCGGCGACGTGATCTTTGACGGCAAGCGCATCAACGGGCTTCCGCCGCATAAACGGAACGTCAACACCGTTTTTCAAAAATACTCGCTGTTCCCCCATCTGAACGTATTCGACAACGTAGCCTTCGGCCTGAAGCTGAAAAAAGTGCCGAAGGATGAAATAAAACGCAAGGTCCTCAAAATGCTTGCGATCGTCGACCTCAAGGGCTATGAAAAACGCTCTGTCGCCCACCTCTCGGGCGGTCAGCAGCAGCGCGTCGCGATCGCGCGGGCGCTGGTCTGCGATCCCGAGATCATCCTGCTGGATGAACCGCTGGGCGCGCTCGACCTCAAGCTGCGCAAGAGCATGCAGCTCGAGCTCAAGGAGATCCAGCAGCAGACCAAAAAGACCTTTATCTATGTCACCCACGACCAAGAGGAAGCGCTGACCATGAGCGACCGCGTCGTCGTCATGAACAACGGCGTCATCGAGCAGATCGGCACGCCCGAGGATATCTACAACGAGCCTGTCAACGCCTTTGTCGCCGACTTCATCGGCGAGGCGAACATCCTCAACGGCATGATGATGGGCGACTGCCGCGTGCGCATCCTCGGCAAGGAGCTGACCTGCGTCGACAAGGGCTTCGGCACCAACACACCCGTCGACGTCGTCATCCGCCCGGAGGACGTCATCATCACCACCCCCGAAAACGGTCAGCTGACCGGCGTGGTGGAAAACGTCACCTTCAAGGGCGTGCACTACGAGATGAGCGTGCGCGTGGGCAAGTGCGAGATCCTCGTCCACTCCACCGACAGCGCCGAGATCGGCTCTGAGGTCGGTCTGCGCGTCATCCCCTTCAATATCCAGATCATGAACAAGCTGCTGCCCATCCAGAGCAACACGGTGGAGACCGTCGTCACCTACGCCAGCGAGGAGGAACAGACCTTCGAGTTCGAGCTGGAGGGCGAGACCGTCACCGTCAACAAAAAATACATCCCGCAGGGCAGCCGCGTGCGCATCCATCTTCCCTTTGACGCGCTGTCCATCACCGGCAAGGGCGACGGCGACCTAAAGGACGTCTATATCGAGTCCGTCGTCTACAAGGGCGAGCACAACGAGATCATCCTTGAGTCCGACACGCGCAAGTGGCTGATGCTCAGCGACACCGACGAGCAGGTCGCGACCTATGTGCCCCTGTACTTCGATTTCAGCAAGGCGAGCTTTGAGATACTCCCCGAGCCCCAAGCTGAGGAGGGCGCGTGATGAAATCCAGAAAGCTCTCGATCCCCTACATCATCTGGATGCTGGTGTTCACCATGATCCCGATCGTGATGATCGGCGTCACCGCCTTTCGCGACAAGAACGGCGGCTTCTCCTTAGAGCCGTTCCAAAAGGCGTTCGGCTACAGCAACGTCTTTCTCAAATCGCTGCTGATCGCCTTCCTCTCGACCCTGATCTGTCTGGTGCTCGCCTATCCCCTCGCCTACCTGCTGACCAAGATGCGTCACTCCACCCAGCAGACCGTACAGATGATTTTGATGATCCCCATGTGGATGAATTTCCTGTTGCGCATTTACGCGTGGGTCATCCTCCTGCAAAAAAACGGACCGCTCGACACCGCCCTGTCGATCCTCGGCATCCACGGCAGCTACATCGGCAACACCGCCGCGGTCATCGTCGGCATGGTCTATGAGTACCTGCCATTCATGGTGCTCCCGATCTTCACCGTCATGTCCAAGATCGACCACAACCTCATCGAGGCGGCGCAGGATCTCGGCAGCAACAGCGCCGCCGTGTTCCGCAAGGTCATTTTCCCGCTGAGCGTATCGCAGTACCTCGGCGGCACCGACGACATCATGATCGGCGACGTCATCGACAAGATCTTCTGGACAGACCAAAACGTCGGCTCCGCGATCTCGCTGGTGCTGATGATCTTTATCTTTGTGTTCCTCGTATTGATGAACCTGTTCGGTGATGAGGAGGCGATCGCATAATGCAGAAGAAAAAGCTCGGCATCGTCTCCAAGATCTATATCGCGCTGATCGTCTTTTTCCTTTACGCTCCCATCGGCGTGCTGATCTTCATGTCCTTCAACAAGGGCAATACCACCGTATGGAAGGGCTTCTCCCTGAAATGGTACGGCGAGCTGTTCAAAAGCACCCGCCTGATGAACGCCCTCGGCAATACGCTGATCATCGCGGCGCTCGCCTCCGTCCTTGCGACGATCCTCGGCACCGCCGCCGCCATCGGCATCAACAACTTCCGCGGCAAATCGCGCGCTTTGATCCAGAACGCGTCCAACCTGCCGATCATCAGCCCCGACATCGTCATGGGCGTCTCGCTGATGCTGCTGTTCAGCTTTCTCGGCGTGATCTTTCATTTTGAGATGGGCTTCGGCACCGTGCTGATCTCGCATATCTGCTTCTGCGTGCCCTTTGTGGTTCTAAACGTCATGCCGCGGCTGCGGCGTATGGATCAAAGTATCTATGACGCCGCGCTCGACTTGGGCTGCAACCAGTGGCAGGCGTTCTATAAGGTCGTCATCCACGAGCTGATGCCCGGCATCCTCTCGGGTATGCTCATGAGCTTCACCTACTCGGTCGACGACTTTGTCATCACCCACTTCACGCAGGGCGCCAAGTTCAACAACCTCTCTACCGAGATCTACGCCATGCTCCGCCGCAAGATCCCGCCCACCATCAACGCGCTCTCCACGCTGCTGTTCGTGGCGATCGTCGTGATCATGGTGCTGATCAATGTGTTTGAGCGGCGCGCGGAGAAAAAACAGGCAAAGCTGAAATAAGCGCTTCGGGCGCTCTCGCCCGCTGCACTCTGCCGTCAAGACAACGGTGAACGTGTTCAACGGAAAACCAAGCCGTTTTCCGTATGATAAAAAATCTTAAATTTGGAGGAAAAAAATGAAAAGAATTCTCAGCATTCTTCTTGCCGCCGTCCTTGTTTCGACAGCTCTCTGCTTGGCAGGCTGCCAGGGGGGCACAACGGAGAACAAAGACAAGGGCGAGGTCAATGTCTTTAACTGGGGCGAATACATGGCGCTCGGCGATGACGGTCTGATGAACGTCCTCGAGGAATTCGAAAAGGAGACCGGCATCAAGGTCAACTACACCACCTACGAGACCAATGAGGAGCTGTATAACATGCTCAAGCAGAGCAACGTCAGCTATGATGTCATCGTCCCCTCGGAGTACATGATCAGCAAGCTGATCAAGGAGAACATGCTGCTCGAGCTCAACTACAACAACATCCCTAACTTTCAGTACATCAACGACAGATTCAAAAAGCTGCCCTGCGACCCCGAAAGCAAGTACACCGTCTGCTACCAGTGGGGCGTGACTGCGATGGTCTATGACAAAACCAAGGTCAAGAACACCCCCACCGACTGGGACGCGCTCTGGGACAAGGACCTGTCGGGTCAGATCCTGATGTTCAACAACAGCCGCGACGCCATGGCGATCGCCATGCAGCAGTGCGGCATCACCCCCTCCACCTTTACCAAGGAGGACGTCGACAAGGCGGCTGAAAAGCTTCAGGAGCAGAAGCCCCTGCTGAAAAAGTACGTCATGGATCAGGTGTTCAACGAGATGGAGGGCGGCCAGAGCGCCATCGCACCCTACTATGCGGGCGACATCGAGATGATGATGGAAGAAAACGAGGACTTGGATTATTGCCTGCCCGCAAGCGGCTCCAACCTCTTCTATGACGCGCTGTGCATCCCCTCCTGCAGCAAGAACAAGGAGAACGCCGAGGCGTTCATCAACTTCATGCAGAAGCCCGAGATCGCAGCGGAGAACTGCAAGTACCTGCGCTACGGCACCCCGAACACCAAGGCGCCCGATTTCCTCGACGACGAGATCAAGAACAACGAGCTGACCTTCCCGTCGGAGGAATACCTGAAAAAGTGCTACATCTTTGAGGATATCCCCGATGATGTCTACGCCTACATGCAGGAAAAATTTGTTGATATCCAAGCAAACTGAGAAAAAGCCCGGGGATGAAAGCCATTCAGACAAATCAGCTCACCAAATACTACGGAAAGCACCGCGGCATCGAGCATATCGATCTCTCGGTGGAGGAAGGCGACTTCTTCGGCTTCATCGGGCCGAACGGCGCCGGAAAAAGCACCACGATCCGCACCCTGCTCGGGCTGCTCACGCCGACGAGCGGCAGCGCGGCGATCTTCGGCAAGGACATTGTCGGGGATAAGCTTGCGATCCTCTCGGACGTCGGCTATCTGCCGTCGGAGGCGGTGTTCTACAACGGCATGCGCGTCAAGGACCTGCTCGCCTACTCCGCCAAGCTGCGCAAAAAGGATTGCCGGCAGGAGGCGGCTTCGCTCTGCGAACGGCTGTCGCTCGACACGAACCGCCGGATCGGCGAGCTCTCCCTCGGCAACCGCAAAAAGGTCGGCATCGTGCTGGCGTTACAGCACAAGCCGCGCCTCTACATCCTCGACGAGCCGACGGGCGGGCTTGACCCGCTGATGCAGCAGGAATTCTATCAGATACTCAGGGAGCGCAACGAGGAGGGCGCGACGGTCTTTCTCTCGTCGCACATCCTCTCGGAGGTCTCGCGCTATTGCCGCCACGCGGCGGTCATCCGCTCAGGCGAGCTTCTCGTCAGCGACAGCATTGAAAACCTCGGTCACACGGGCGTCAAGCGCGTCAGCCTGCAGGGCGTCTCCGCGGTTCCCGACATCCCGCACATCAGCAGCACGAGCTTCTCGGACGGCTGCGCCCGCTTTTTATACAGCGGCGATCAGACGGAGCTGATCCGCGCGCTGGCGGGGCTTTCGTTTACGGATATCTCCATCACCGACCCCGATTTTGAGGAGGTCTTCCTCCACTATTACACCAAGGAGGGACAGTGACATGACAGTCTTTTTGCAGGAGCTGCGGCGCAACCGTCTTGCGCTGCTGATCTGGTCGGGCGCGATCGCCGTGATGCTGGTGATCACCATCGTGATCTTCCCCGAGATGAAGCCGCAGATGTCCGAAATGGAGGATATGCTCGCGAACATGGGCAGCCTGTCCGACGCGTTCGGCATGAGCAATATGAGCTTTGCGCGGTTTACCGACTACTTCGCCACCGAATGCGGCAACGTGCTCGGCTTGGGCGGCGCGATTTTCGCCGCGATTTTGGGCGTCGGCATGCTCGGCAAGGAGGAGCGCGAGCACACCGCCGAATTCCTCTACACCCATCCGCTCTCGCGCACCCGGATCGTGCTGGAAAAGCTGCTGGCGCTTGTCGCGCAGGTCGTGATCCTGAACGCGGTTGTCGCCGGCGCTTCGATGATCGCCACCGCCGCCATCGGCGAAGAGGTCGATTGGGGCGTCATGGTGCTGATGTTTGTCGCCTATCTGCTGTTGGAGCTGGAGATCGCCTTTCTCTGCTTCTGCGTATCGGCGTTCCTCAAAAACGGGATGGGCGCAGGCTTGGGGATCGCGATCGGCATGTATTTTCTCAACATCCTCGCGAACCTCACCGAGGACGCCAAGCCGCTGAAATATCTCACGCCCTTTGCCTTTGCCGAGGGCAGCTATATCATCGAGAACCATGCGCTGAAAGCGGAATATCTCGCGGTCGGCGCGGGCTTATCCGTCATCGCAGTCGCGGCAGCCTTCCTCCGCTACCACAAAAAAGACCTATGACCCGCGTGTCGCGGGGGCCAGTCCGCGCCTCCGACGTTTATTTGGATGGTTACCGTTAAGTCACGCGTTATAACGTAGGTTCTAATTCTTACCTTACTCACAAACGTTTGCTGTATTGTTTTCTGTATCAAAAAATCGGCATAAGACTCACGGAGCCTTATGCCGATTGTTTTTATGATCACTGCTTTTTATCATCAATCCGAATACTGATTGAACCTTGACAAAAACGCCTGTGTGCGGGCACTATGCGGATTCTCGATCACCTGCTGCGGGGTGCCCTCTTCCTCGATCACGCCGTCCGCCATAAAGATCACCTTATCGGCGACGTCGCGCGCAAAGCTGATCTCGTGGGTGACGACGATCATCGTGCTGTCGGAGCTTTTCAGCCCCTTGATGACGTTGAGCACCTCGCCCGTCAGCTCGGGGTCGAGCGCCGAGGTCGGCTCGTCAAAGCAGAGCACGTCGGGATTGAGCGCCAGCGCGCGGGCGATCGCCACACGCTGCTGCTGTCCGCCGCTGAGGTTGCAGGGATATTCATCGCGCTTCTCGGTGAGTCCCACCTTCTTCAGCAGCTGCTCCGCCTCGGCGTTGATATTCTCCACAGCGCCCTTATAGGTGTTCGCGCCGTAGAAGGCGCCCTCCTCCGCGATCTTTTCCTTGGCGAGGAGCTTGGGCGCCAGCACAAGGTTCTCAAAGACCGTGTACTGCGGGAACAGGTTGAACTGCTGGAACACCATCCCGAAATGCAGGCGGTTCTTTCGAATCTCCTTTTCCCGCTTTTTGGCGGGGTTTGCGCCGTCAAAGAGCACGTCGCCGCCGACGGTGATCACACCGCGGTCGGGCGTCTCCAAAAAGTTGATGCAGCGCAGCAGGGTCGTCTTGCCCGAACCGGAGGAGCCGATGATCGCCAGCACCTCGCCCTTCTCGAGCGAAAAGCTGATGTTTTTGAGCACCTCGGTCCTGCCGAAGCTCTTTTGAATGTTCTGTACTTCCAGTAATGCCATGTCGCGCCCTCCTAACCCTTATAGTAATCGAGCTTTTTCTCGATGAAGCGGAAGAGCAGCGTCAGCACGCCGCAGAACAGCAGGAAGAACGCGCCCGTATAGAAGATCGGCCAGATCAAGCCCTGCTTGGTGAATTGCTCGGCGTTTTTCAGGATCTCGCCGACCGCGATCACGCGCGCCAGCGAGGTATCCTTGACCAGCGTGATGATCTCGTTGCTCATGGGCGCAACGATGCGCTTGATGACCTGCAAGAGCACGACCTTAATGAAGATCTGGCTCTTCTTCATGCCCAGCACATAGCCCGCCTCATACTGACCCTTGGGAATGCCCTCGATGCCGCCGCGGTAGATCTCGGAAAAATACGCCGCGTAGTTGACAATGAACGCGATGGTCGCCGCGGTCAGGCGGTCGCTGAATTTAAACGAGCCGTCGGTCAGCAACGGAGGGATATAATACACGACAAAAAGCTGGAGCATCAGCGGGGTTCCGCGAATGATCCAGACAACCGTTCGGCAAACCGCCTTGACAGGCGCGAACTTGGACATCGAGCCGAACGAAACAAGCAAGCCTAACGGCAGCGCCGCCAGAAGGGTGACGCCAAAGAGAATGCAATTCTCCTTGAACCCTTCCAGCAGCTGAAATGTAATACTCCAGAATTGATCCATTATTTCACAAGGACGAGATCGGTGAGGTTATATTTGTCGGCGATCTCCTTGAGCTTGCCTTTTTCAGCAAGGGTCTTCATCGCGGCATTGACCTTCTCGGCAACAGCGCTGCCCTTTCTGAATGCGACGCCGTACTGCTCGGGAGCAAAGCTCTTTGCCTCGACGACGGTCAGGTCGGTGTAGTCGGAGACCAGCCTTGTGCGGGAAAGGGCACTCTCGGATATGAGTTTACACACGGTGTCATCTGCTACAAGTCACGTCTGAACAATTCAATAGGTTCAAAGACCGTAAACGAGGGCTATGCCGACGTAATGGGCTCCATTGCTGCAAACGACTGGGAATTTATGCAGAATGAGTTCCCAAGCTCATGGTATGGCTACCAGAGCGTAGTCAGAAGCGCTATTGATCCCGGAAAATATGACGCTCCTTCCAAAGTTGGGGGAGAGCATTATGTTCCCTTTACTTATGTCGATGATGCAGGTGAAACAAAGCACGCAGACGAGCACGACAACGCAACTATCGTTTCCCATGCAGGATATCTGATGAGCCAGAAAGGCTTGACGAATGACGAGATAGCCGAGCTTTTCTACAACTCGATGAATAACCTCAACACCTCAACAGGCTTTGAGCAGGCTTCTATCTCGCTCATTATCAGCGCAGATTCATTATCGTTCAGTCAGGAAAAGAAAGACGCGGTAAGAGAGGCGCTTTACGAAACAAATATGTACAAGCCGCAGGGCAAGACGTACATTCACGTCCACAGCGGCAGCCGCAACCTCAAGAAAGCCACTATCACAATTAACGGCAACATCGTCGGCAAAACTGACAGGAATGGCGACCTTGTTCTCGATTTTGATGAGAAGTGGTACGGAAAGGTCAAGATAAGAGCAAAGGCAAAGGGGTATGACAGCGCTTCGCAGATCGTTTCGCTCAACGGCGGCAAGGTCATGCTCGATTTCGATCTCTCCCGTACCGACCCGGATAAAAAGACCGAGGGACAGGTAAAGCTCACGATACTTGATATGACCGAGCCCGAAAATATGGATAAGGCTGAGGTCTTCTACATTGACAAGGGCTCAACGATAGACCTTGAGGATATCGTTGACAAGCTTGGTATGTTCGGCGTATCTACCGATGGAATAAAGCTTTACTATGATATCAATAAGATGGTCAATAAGCTGGATATATTTGATATTAGCGGCGACCTTACCAATGAAGAGACTCGAATTGAACTGTCGTACCGTATTCACGGAACAAACGAGACGTTTGATTTCAGCGAGCCGCTGTATGAGGACGTTATTATCGAGCCGATGATAGGTATCGGCGGCGAGAGCTACAGCTTTCAGGATTTCATAGACATCAAGGAGGGTATTGAGAGCATCTTCGTCGAGGAAGAAAGTACCGTTTCCGAATAAAGAAAATATGCCTCCCATGATTTGCATGGGAGGCATTATTGTGTCTCAAACTAATTTACTGCTTCGGGGTTGAATTTGTTCTTTTTAGTCGATTGGCTGAATTACACCGTCATCGAAGCTGAGGATAGCTGCTCCGGGGAATCAGATATCATTGTCTTCATCATTTTTCTTTTTATGTCTGTGACATATAACAGCAATTATTATTATCACGATCGCTGATACACCCATTACG
>CACZWQ010000013.1 GCA_902784855.1 uncultured Ruminococcus sp.
TTTCTTTCGCGCCTTGGAATAACGCTTTTTGGACATCGCGTCGGCTTGGTTCGCCATGTAGTAAAACCGGTCGCATTTGCAATTCCTGCGGCGGGAACAAACATTGCAAACATACGGCGGCTTTTGGAGAACAGAGCAGGGGGAGTTGTCGTACTTGTTGCAAAGCTCTCTGCAATTAAAGTCAAAGCACCAGACACATTTGCGTTTGCAGTCAAAGTTGCAGCAAAGATTCTTTTCCTCGCATTCGTTGGCAAACCGGCAGTCATTTCCGTGCGGCTTAGATCCTTTGGCGGGAGTTCGGTTCATCCGAATCTCTTTAGAAACCGATGCTCTCGATACGCCTATTCTACGGGCAATTTCGGTTAATGAAAGTCGTTGATAAATTCCGCTTTCGATAATGATTCTTTGTGATAAATTGATTCTGCTCATAATTACCTGCTTTCCGCAGGCAGTAACCGAAACCATTCTACCACACAGACCGTCAACCTTGACTGAACGCTGAGAAAAATGCTGAAAAGTTTTTGAAGGCGACGGAAACTCGGAAATATCCAAACGTTTTCGCCTTCAAAATGACGAGTGTAGCATTTTTCTCACCAACCCGTCAAGGTCAAGCCGCCTTAGGGCGGTGACTGCGTTAAAAGGCTCCGAAAATCTGGAAATATCCAAATATATACCCTGCACTTTTGTCAAAGTGAGCTTTTGCTAACTCTCCAAATTTTTCCTTAAAACGTTAACTTCACTTTGTCAATTTAGGTGCTTGATACTCTTATTATACCGCCGCCGCTGTCCCATAAACGGGACAATGCAGGAAAAAACGGAGTAAAATAAAAGATTGACAAACATATTTAAACATATTATAATTAATTGATATACGCCGGCGGGGCTTGACATTTGCTCCGCCGTGAACACTGCGTCAAAAAGCTTTTAGTGGAGGCTGTGTTTTGAAGGTAGGACTTGATATCGGCTCAACCACGATCAAGTGTGTTGTGCTCAACGACGAAAACAAGCTGATTTACAGCACATATGAGCGGCATCTTTCGCAGATCACCGACAAGATCGCCGAGATTCTCAACCGCGTGCGCGGCGAGATCGAGGGCGTGGAAAACGCGCCGATCGCGCTGTCGGGCTCGGCGGGCATGGGCGTGGCGCAGGACTGCGGCATCGACTTCGTGCAGGAGGTCTATGCGACCCGCGTGGCGGCGAATACCTTTATTCCCGGCACCGACGTTGTGATCGAGCTGGGCGGCGAGGACGCAAAGATTCTCTTTTTGACCAACGGCCTCGAGGTGCGCATGAACGGCACCTGCGCGGGCGGCACGGGCGCGTTCATCGACCAGATGGCGACCCTGCTCAACGTCCCGCTCGAGGAAATGGATGATCTTGCCAAGCAGTACGAAAAGACCTATACCATCGCCTCGCGCTGCGGCGTGTTCGCGAAAACCGACATCCAGCCGCTGCTCAATCAGGGGGCGCGTAAGAGCGACATCGCGGAGAGCATCTTCAACGCCGTCGTCAGCCAGACCGTCGCGGGTCTGGCGCAGGGCAGAGAGATCGAGGGTCAGGTCGTCTATCTCGGCGGTCCGCTGACCTTTATGAGCGAGCTGCGCCGCTGTTTTGACCGCACCCTCAACACCGAGGGCATCTGCCCCGAGAATTCGCTCTACTATGTCGCAGCGGGCGCTGCGCTGTGCGCGGAGCAGACCATCGACTACGACGCGGTCATCGAAAAGGTTAAAAACTACCGCGGCTCAGGCAACTTTGCCTTCAACAAGCCGCTTTTTGAAAATGAATCGGAATACGAGGCGTTCGTCGCCCGCCATTCCCGCGCGAACGTCACGCAGAAGGAGCTGGCAGGCTACGACGGCAAGGCTTATATCGGCATGGACGCGGGTTCCACCACCGTCAAGGGCGTGGTGCTCAACGAGTTCGGCGAGCTGCTCTATTCCAAATATCTCCCCTCCAAGGGCAATCCCGTCGAGATCATCAAGAGCTTCCTCGAGGAGATCTATGCGATCAACCCCTATCTCTATGTCGCGGCGAGCGCCGTGACGGGCTACGGCGAGGATATCATCAAGAATGCCTTTGACGTCGACTACGGCGTCGTGGAGACCATCGCCCACTTTACGGCGGCGAAGTTTTTCATGCCCGATGTGGAGTTCATCATCGACATCGGCGGTCAGGATATCAAGTGCTTTAAGATCCATAACGGCGCGATCGACAACATCTTCCTCAACGAGGCGTGCTCCTCGGGCTGCGGCAGCTTTTTGCAGACCTTTGCCAACGCCCTCGGCTATGAGATCGAGGCGTTCTCCAAGCTCGGACTCTTTGCGCGGCGCCCTGTCGATCTCGGCTCGCGCTGCACGGTGTTCATGAATTCCAGCGTCAAGCAGGCGCAGAAGGACGGCGCGACCATCGAGGATATCTCGGCGGGTCTGTCACTGAGCGTCGTAAAGAACGCCTTGTACAAGGTCATTCGCGCCTCCGGTCCCGACGAGCTGGGCAAGCGGATCGTCGTGCAGGGCGGCACCTTCCTCAACAACGCGGTGCTGCGCGCCTTTGAGATGGAGATGGGCACCCATGTCGTGCGTCCCAATATCGCGGGACTGATGGGCGCTTACGGCGCGGCGCTGTACGCCAGGCGCAAATACAAGGGCAAGGGCAGAAGCAAGATCGCCAACGAAGAGGCGCTGCGGCACTTTGTCCACGACATCAAGGTCACCAACTGCGGACTGTGCAACAACAACTGCCGCCTGACGGTCAACTCCTTCGGCGGCGGCAGACGCTTTATCGCGGGCAACCGTTGCGAGCGCCCGATCACCAAGAAAGCACCGTCCTCGGATCTCAATATCTATGAGTACAAGCGCACGCTGATCAACAGCTATAAGCCCGTCGAGGGACTGCGCGGCAAGCTGGGCATCCCCCTCGGGCTGAATATGTACGAGCTCTATCCCTTCTGGTACCGCTTCTTCACGGAGCTGAAGTTTGAGGTGGTGCACTCGCCCGTCTCCTCGCGCAAGCTCTATCTGCGCGGTCAGCAGACCATCCCCAGCGATACGGTCTGTTTCCCCGCCAAGCTGATGCACGGTCATGTGCAGACGCTGATCGACAGCGGCATCGAGAATATCTTCTATCCCTGCCTGTCCTACAACTTTGATGAGCACCTCGGCGACAACCACTACAACTGCCCTGTGGTCGCCTACTACCCCGAGGTCATCAAGAACAACATGAAGGATGTGCGCAAGATCAACTTCATCAAGGAGTATTTCGGCATCCATCGCCCCAAGGACTTCCCCAAGAAGGCATATGAGCGCCTGTCGTTCTACTTCCCCGACCTGACGCTCAACGAGGTGCGCGTCGCCGCCAAGAAGGCGTATGAGGAATATGACGCCTATATGGAAAAGGTGCGCCGCAAGGGCGACGAGATCATCGCGCGCGCCGAAAAAGAGGGCAGGAAGATCTTTGTGCTGGCGGGCAGACCCTACCACATCGACCCCGAGATCAACCACGGCATCGACAAGCTGATCGCGGGCTTTGACGTCGCGATCATCAGCGAGGATGTGGTGTCGCCGCGCGTCACGCCCTTTGTGACCCATGTGCTCAATCAGTGGACCTACCATTCCCGCCTGTATGCCGCCGCGAAATACATCACCACCCGCAAGGATATGGAGCTGGTGCAGCTGGTTTCCTTCGGCTGCGGCGTGGACGCGATCACGACCGACGAGGTGCGCGAGATCCTCGAGAGCGAAAACAAGATCTATACCCAAATCAAGATAGACGAGATCACCAATCTCGGCGCGGTGAAGATCAGGATCAGAAGCCTGCTGGCGGCGATCGACAACGACTGAACGGCTGTGGAGATTCGGAAAAAGGAACGATTATGGCTGAATTAAAATATGACAAAAAAACAGGGCGTCTGCTGTTTACCAAGCAGATGAAGCGCGAGGGCTATCGGATCCTCATGCCCAATATGGCGCCCATTCACTTTCGCATTTTGCGCAGTGTGTTTGAGAGCTTCGGCTATAACTGCGAGCTGTTGGAGACGACGGGTCCCGAGATCGCGCAGACGGGTCTCAAATACGTGCACAACGACACCTGTTATCCCGCGCTGCTGGTCATCGGTCAGTTCATCCACGCGCTGCAAAGCGGCAAGTATGACGTACATAAAACCGCGCTGATGATGACCCAGACGGGCGGCGGCTGCCGCGCGTCCAACTATATCCACCTGCTGCGCAAGGCGCTGAAAAAGGCGGGCTTTCCCTTTGTGCCTGTCATTTCGCTGAGCTTCGGCATGGAGAAGAACAGCGGCTTTTCGCTGACGCTGCCGCTTGTCCGCCGCTTTGTGGGCGGCTTGGTGTACGGCGACCAGCTGATGCTGCTGTCCAATCAGACCAAGCCCTATGAGGTCAATAAGGGAGAGACGATGGCGCTTGTGGAGCGCTGGAGCGACAAGATCTCCAAGCAGTTGATCGACGGAAAGGGCTATTCGCTGGAGGAGATCGATGCGAATCTCCATCAGCTCACCAAGGATTTTTCAAAGATCCCGCTCAACCGCGTGCCCAAGGTCAAGGTGGGCGTGGTCGGCGAGATCTATGTCAAATATTCCAAGATGGCGAACAACGGCTTGGAGGACTTCCTCGCCGAGCAGGACTGTGAGGTATGCCTGCCCGGTCTGATGGGCTTTGCGTCCTTTAAGGTCGACAACCGAATCGAGGACTACAAAATGTTCGGCGGCAACCGCCTGAAATACGAGTTCTGCAAAAAGCTGCTCAACTATGTGACGAGTCTGGAGACGCTGATGGTCGAGTCGGCGGAGCGGTTCCATTTCGTCCCGCCGCACCAATACGCCCACACCAAGGAGCTGGTCAAGGGCGTCATCGGCTACGGCAGCAAGATGGGCGAGGGCTGGCTGCTGACGGCGGAGATGCTGGAGCTTGCCGAGATGGGGTACGAGAACATCGTCTGCACCCAGCCGTTCGGCTGTCTGCCCAACCACATCAACGGCAAGGGTGCCATCCGCAAGATCAAGGAGGTCAAGCCCAACGCCAACATCGTCACGATCGACTACGATCCCGGCGCGCCCAAGGTCAACCAGGAGAACCGCATCAAGCTGATGCTGGCGGTCGGCCGCGAGGAGCTGAAAAAGCGCGAGGAAGCACAGGCAAACGCCGTCGAGCCGGAACGCATCGTTGTAGAATAAAAAGATATAAAATAGCCGGGCTGCCGCAAACTGCGGCAGCCCGGTCGGCTTTTGTGGTCATGCCCGTTTAAAGACGAGCTTCATCGTATTGGCGGTGAGTGTCAGCTTGCCGTCGTCGCCCAGCGAGGCGTAGACGGGGTCGGCGTCACTGCCCGAGCTTTCCGCCCGCTTCTCCTGCAACACCTTTTTGTCGGCGTTGTTGATCTGCTGCTGGAGCTGCATGTACAGCACCATGCTGTCGTCGCCGGTCGCCTTGGCTTCGCCCGAGACGACGGTCGAGGTTTTGTCGCCCGTCAGCGTGTAGGTGAAGGAGGTGTCGGTGATGTCGATGGTGACGGTTTTAAACTGCATGGTTTCGGGGATATCCACGCATTTCCAACTGCCCGTGCAGTTGTTTTTGCTCGTTTTGCCGCCGCAGGCGCAGAGCATCAGCGCCGCCGCAGCGACGAGCAAGAGGATCGCGATCGCTTTTTTCATATTGTCCATCCTTTATACGTATTTGCCATCATTATACATCATCCACCCCGAAAAAGTCAACCTTCTGCTGCCGAGGGGCACGTCAATTTGGCTTTGTCACTTTTTTAAGTGCTGTCATCTCGAGCGGTTTGCGCAGCAAAATTTGCTTTAGCAAATAGTCGAGAGATCCCCTTCGGCGACAGACCAACTGCTCTGATTCAGGGGATCCCTTGACTAAACGCTTCGCGTTTTGCCCTTTGGGCACCGCTCGGGATGACCATTGTTCCCGCGGTCGGCTGAGCCGACAATCAATCCGCGCGTGCGAAGTTTTATTAGGCACTGACCGTCGCGGCACGCGACCGCGACTTGGAGTATTTTTGTTTGGTTGCCATGCCGCCGCGGATGTGGCGCTCGCGCTTGTTGCGGTCGAGGATCTCGCGCACCTGACGGTACAGCGCGGGATTGAGCCTGCGGAGCTTTCCCGTGACGTCCTTGTGCACCGTGCTTTTGCTCACGCCGAATTTCTGTGCCGCCGCGCGCACGGTCGCGCCCTCTTCCGCGATATATTGCCCCAGTACCAGTGCGCGTTCCTCTGCCGAATCTGTCACTGAAATGCCTCCCGAATCATTGTTGCCACATATATATGTCCGCGCCCGGTCGGATATGCTTCGCGCTTATTGACGCATTACACAAATCACCCATGAGAAAACAGGCTGTTTTCACAATTGCGTTTTCTTGCGGTCTCGTGCTATAATAAATAATAAAACAACTTTCAGGGAGGATTTTGGAATGAAAAAACTGTTGGCGGGCATGCTCGCTGTGCTTCTTATTCTTTCGATGCTTGCCGTCGCGCCCGTTTCCGCGGCGCAGCTCAAGAGCGAAGTCACCTGTGGACATATTTCGGAGAATTCGGAGTTTTATAACCGCTATCGTGAGGCGATCGATTTTGCGGCGCAGGAGATGTATGATCTCAAAACGACCGTTGATATTTCGGATTACCGGGTCCCGTTGGATGATCGCAGGACCCTTTTTACTACCATCATGCATACGCACCCGGAGCTGTTTTTTGTCAGCAACTCGTATTCTGTCAGTTATTACGAGGGAAGCGGAGTGAATTATATCTATACGCTCAACATCCACTGGGGCAGGATCAAATACCGCGAGGACGGATCGCCGATCATTGAAAACAACAGATATGCGGAGCAGCTTTATTCTGCCGATGAGGTAATGGAAATGCGCCGCGAATTTTTGGCGCGCGCGCAGTGGTATCTCGACAAGGTCGACGACAGCATGTCCGACTTTGACAAGGCGCTGATCCTGCACGACGAGCTGGCACTCAACGCGAGCTACCTTTTGACGGGCGAGATCTATGACCTGATGGTCAACGACAGGGGCAAATGCTACGGCTATTCCGAGTGCTATTCCTACCTGTTGGCGCAGGTGGGCGTCGACACCGAGATCGTGGAGTCCGAGCCCATGAACCACCAGTGGAACAAGGTCAAGATCGACGGCACATACTACCATGTCGACGTCACATGGGATGACCCGACGCCTGACAAGCCCGGTTTTGTCAATCACACCTTCTTTTTGATGAGCGACGCTGCCGCCGAAGGCTACGAGGCGAATCCGCATTACAGGTATCATTCGGAATTCCCCTCGAACGACACCCGTTTTGACAACATGCGCTTCCGCAAGATCAACACCAAGATGTGCTATGTCGACGGCGAGATTTATCTGGTCGACAACGCCTTCAGCGGCGAAACAGCCGGCGAATTGCTGACCTATGATCTGTCAAGCGACCGCTTTGAGACCGTCGAGGATTTTAGTGATGAACGCTGGCGCACGGGGGGTGGAAATTCCTATTGGACGAAGCGCTATATGTCACTGGCGGAGTATGACGGCTATTTGTACATGAACACGCAGAAAACGGTATATGTCTTTGACACCGTAGACGAAACGCTGGCGCAGTTTGCCTCCAATACCTATAACAAGGGCTTTTTCGGCTTGCGGGTGATCGAAGGCAAGGTTTACGCGGTGCTGTCGGATGATCCCAACACGACGGGAACCCTGCAATATGTCGGTGATTGCATCATCCGCGAGAGACCGACCGCGGAGGAGCCGACAACCGAGGCACCGACCACGGAAGAGCCGACCACGGTGCCGCCGACGGAAGAACCCACTACGGTGCCGCCGACGGAGGAACCGACCACAGTGCCGCCGACGGAGGAACCGACCACAGTGCCGCCGACGGAGGAGCCGACCACAGTGCCGCCGACGGAGGAACCGACCACGGTGCCGCCGACGGAAGAACCCACCACAGTGCCGCCGACAGAGGAACCCACCACGGAACCGCCCGCAGCGGAGGACACCTATGTCATCGTCGGTGCGCCGAAGAGCATTTTCGGCACCCTTTGGGATGCGGACAACGCGGATAATCAGATGGAGAAAAACGACGACGGCACTTACGAAAAGACCTACACCGTCACCAAGGGCTACAACAACATCGCCTTCAAGCTGGTGGAGAACGGCAGTACATGGATCAGCAACGAGGGCGGCGAGCCGATCACCTTCAACATGAGGGCGGCAGGCGACTTTACGATCATCTACGACCCCGCAGAGGGCAGCATCACGATCAGCGGAGACAATGTTTCCGAGACGCCGTCCTTCCTGTACAGCGCGGTCTATGTCACGGGCAACGGCGAGGGCGCATGGCTCAACGGCGCCGACTGGAACCCGGACGATGAGCGCAACCGGATGCATGAAGTGGCAAAGGACGTCTGGGAGATCGCGTACGAGGGCGTGGCGGACGCATTTGACCGCCAGTTCCGCTTTGCCATCGACGGCGCGGAGTATGATTTCTTCGGCGGCAGCTTCTCGGAGAGCGGCGCCGTCACCGACGCGGTGTATCAGGGCGGCAGCATCATCTTCGACACCGAGGATGACAGCCAGACCGTCAAGCTCCAGCTCGACTTGCGCAATTTTGATTACGCGACCAAGACGGGCGCGACCTTTACCGTCACGATCATCCCCGACGACCCGATGGGCGACCTTGACGGGGACGGCGAGGTCACGATCAACGACGCGACCCTCCTGCTCGCCTGTCTGGCGGAGTTCCAAGAGCTTGACGACGCGCAGCGCGTGCTCGCCGACGTCAACCGCGACGGCAGAGTCGACGTCAGAGACGTCACCGCCATCCAGCGCATCCTCGCGGAGATCGATATCTAAAAACATGACCATACACGGCGCAGGGCGGCTACATGCCCTGCGCCGAAATTTATTGTCGGTACATTGTTGTCTTTTGGCGCGGGGTGTGTTATAATCAATCAATAATATGTCGAAAATATGACAATAGTGAGTTGATGGAAAATGAAAATTCATTCCCTGTTCGGCAAAGGCAAGGCTGTTTTCTCCTTCGAGGTGTTTCCCCCGAAGAAGGATTCGCCGATCGAATCGGTCTATGGCAAGTTAGAGGAGATCTGCGCGCTCAAGCCCGATTTTATCAGCGTCACCTACGGCGCGGGCGGTTCCGGCGCACACAGCCGCACCTGTGAGATCGCCTCCAAGATCAAGCACGATTTTCATGTGGAGTCGGTGGCGCATTTGACCTGCGTCAACAGCACCCGTGAAATGATCGGCGAGACGCTTGACGACTTCAAGGCGCACGGGATCGAGAACATCCTCGCCCTGCGCGGCGACTATGTCGAGGGAGTCGAGCCGCAGAAGGATTTCCGCTATGCTTCCGAGCTGTGCGCCTACATCCGCGCGCACGGCGACTTTGACGTCAGCGGCGCCTGCTATCCCGAGGTGCACGTCGACGCGAAAAACGAGGTGGAGGATGTGCTCAACCTCAAAAAGAAGGTAGACGCGGGCGCGACGCACCTGATCAGCCAGCTTTTTTTCGACAACGCATTTTTCTACCGCTTTTTGGAGCGCACCAAGATCGCGGGCATCAACGTCCCGATCGAGGCGGGTATCATGCCCGTCACCAACAAAAAGCAGATCGAGCGGATGGTGTCGCTCTGCGGCGCGAGCCTGCCGCCGAAATTTGCCAAGATGATGCAGAAATATGAGAACAAGCCCGAAGCGCTGCGCGACGCGGGTATTGCCTACGCGGTGGAGCAGATCGTCGATCTGCTGGCGAACGGCGTCGACGGCATCCACCTCTATACCATGAACAATCCGACCGTCGCCGAGAAGATCACCCGCGCGGTGGAAACCCTGCTGTGATCGCGCTCGAGGCGCTTGACCGCCGCGAGGCGCTCCGCTATCTGGGGGGCGCTGCGGTCGAGCCGAACGAAACCATGACAAGGCTGATGGACGGCTGTGAAGCGCAGCTTTTGCGCGTCGCCCAACCGAAATATCTGTACCGCGTTGTCGACCTGCCCTGCGAAGAGCTGACGGTCGGCGAAGATATCCGCCGCCATTTGAGGGGCTGCGACAGGGCGGTGCTGCTCTGCACTACGCTGGGCGCGTCGGTGGACAGGCTGATCCGCGTCGCGCAGGTGCGCGATATGGCGGAGGCGGTGGTGCTGGACAGCATGGCGAGCGTTGCAATCGAGCAGGTCTGCCGCAAGGCGGACGAATTGATCGCCGCGCAGTTTCCCGGCTGCTTTTTTACCTTTCGGTTCAGCCCCGGCTACGGAGACTATCCCATCGGGCTGCAAAAGACCTTTTTGCGTCTGCTGGACGCGCCGCGCAGGATCGGGCTGAGCGTCAGCGAAAGCTGCCTGCTGGTTCCCGCCAAGTCGGTGACGGCGATCGCGGGCATTTCCGAACATCCCTTGGAGCGGCAGCGGCGCGGCTGCGCGGTCTGCAACCTGCGCAAAACCTGTCAATACAGAAGGAACGGTGAACACTGTGGATTTTAAAACGCTGTTGAATCAAAAAGAATTTATCCTGCTGGACGGCGCGATGGGCACGATGATCCAGAAGAGCGGCGCGCACTATGCGCATTCCCCCGAAACGCTGAATATCACCCGCCCGGAGCTGATTACGTCCTTTCACCGCGCGTATATCGAGGCGGGCGCGGATATCATCTATACCAACACCTTCGGTGCGAATGCCTATAAGCTTATGGACAGCGGCTTCACTGTCGAGGAGATCATCTCCGCAGGCGTCCGCAACGCAAAAAACGCCTGCGAAGGCACCGATGCGCTCGTCGCGCTGGACATCGGTCCCATCGGCATGCTGCTTGAGCCTGCGGGTGCGCTGCGCTTCGAGGAGGCTTACGACTATTACCGGCAGCAGATCCTTGCGGGCAGAGACGCAGATCTGATCGTGCTGGAGACGATGACCGACCTCTACGAGCTGAAAGCCGCCGTGCTGGCGGCAAAGGAGAACAGCGACAAGCCCATCCTCGCCACGATGACCTTTGAGCGCAGCGGCAGGACCTTCACGGGTGTGTCGCCCGCGTCGGCGGCGCTGACCCTCACGGGGCTGGGCGTAGACGCGCTGGGCGTCAACTGCTCGCTGGGACCCGACGAGCTGGAGCCCGTCGTGGCACAGATGACCCGCTATACCGACCTGCCGCTGATCGTCAAGGCAAACGCCGGTCTGCCTGACCCCAACAGCAACGAATACAGCATCCTTCCCGACCGATTCGCGCAGTGCGTCAAGGCGCTGCTGCCCTACGGCGTGAAGCTGACGGGCGGCTGCTGCGGCACCTCGCCCGCCTATATCGCCGCGCTCAAGGAGATGCTGGCATCAGAGCGCTTTCAGCCCTGCCCGAGGAGCGCCGACACCTGCGTGTGCAGCGCTGCCACGGTGGTGGAGATCAACGGTCCGCGCATCATCGGTGAACGCATCAATCCCACGGGCAAGAAGCTTTTCAAGCAGGCGCTCGTCAATAACGATATCGACTACATCCTCACCCAGGCGCTGTCGCAGGTCAGCGGCGGCGCGGAGCTGCTGGACGTGAACGTCGGTCACCCCGAGATCGACGAAAAACAGATGATGGTGCGCGTGCTCAAGGCGATCCAGAGCGTCTGCGACGCACCGCTGCAAATCGACTCCACCAAGCCCGAGGTGCTGGAAGCGGGCTTGCGCTGCTATAACGGCAAGCCCATCGTCAATTCGGTCAACGGCGAGGAAAAGAGCCTTGCAACGGTTCTGCCGCTGGTAAAAAAATACGGCGCGTCGGTGGTGGGGCTGACGCTCGACGAAAACGGTATCCCCAAGACCGCCGAGGGCAGATTTGAAATTGCCAAGCGCATCGTAGAGCGCGCCGAGGCATTGGGTATCGACCGCCGCGACGTATACATCGACTGCCTGACGCTCACTGTCTCAGCCGAGCAGGACGCCTGCCGCGAGACCTTGCAGGCGCTGCACCGCGTCAAGAGCGAGCTGGGATGCAAGACCTGTCTGGGCGTGTCGAATATCTCCTTCGGTCTCCCGAACCGCGAGCTGGTCAACAGCACCTTCCTGACGATGGCGCTGGAGGAGGGCTTGGATCTGCCGATCATCAATCCCAACATCCCCGCCATGACGGGCGCCGTGCGCGCCTATCGCGTGCTGGCGGGCATCGACAGGAATTCGCTGGATTTCATTCAGGCGTATCGGGACGCGTCTCCGGCAGTACAGTCGGCGGCGCAGTCCCTTCACAGCCTTGCCGATGCGGTGTACCACGGCCTAAAGAGTGAAGCGGCGCAGGCGACAAAGCAGCAGCTGTGCGACACCGACCCCATGGACATCGTCAACCAAATGCTCATCCCCGCGCTCGACCGGGTGGGAGAGGACTTTGAAAAAAATAAGATCTTCCTGCCGCAGCTCATCCAGAGCGCCAACACCGCGCAGGCGTGCTTCGACGTCATCAAGCAGCACCTCAGCCGCACGGGCGACCAAAGCGTCAGCAAGGGCAAGATCATCCTCGCCACCGTGAAGGGTGATATCCATGACATCGGCAAGAACATCGTCAAGGTGCTGCTCGACAACTACGGCTACACCGTGGTCGATCTCGGCAAGGACGTCGATCCGCAGCTGATCGTCGACACGGCTGTGGAGCGGAACATCACCATGATCGGCTTGTCCGCGCTGATGACCACGACGCTTGCGAGCATGGAGGAGACGATCCGGCTTCTGCGCGCGGAGCCTGCCCTGCAAAATCCGGACGGCAGCAGCAAATGCACGGTTTTTGTCGGCGGCGCGGTGCTGACGAAGGATTACGCCATGAAGATCGGCGCCGATTTCTATTGCCGCGACGCCAAGGAGAGCGTCGACGCGGCAAAACAGGTGCTACAGCAGTAGCCGCGTCAGAACGCGGGTGCGAAACCTAACTATACTTACAAAGGCTTGTTGCGCGGATTGGCCCCCGCGACACGCGGGCGCAAGCGTGACGCTTGACCCAATCCGCGCGTGAAGCGTTTGTTTGAACGGTTACCTTTAAATCCCGCGTTATAGCGCGGGATATTAACCTAACCTTTCTCACAAACGTTGCACGCGCGGGTAAAGCGCCCACGGTGCTATTTTGTATTTGACAAGCAGACATTTTTCGACTATAATGACAATGAGTTTGTTTGTAATATCGCGGGACACGCCGATTTTTCGAGGGTATTCTTGCGATAAAGAATGAAAAGGGGCTATTCCGGCAATGAAAAAGTTCGGTGCACGCAAGCTGATTTTGATGCTTGCGGACATATTCATCATTTCTGTCAGCGGTATCACGCTGAATTACATTTTGTCCTTCTTTAGGGATACGGCGATCTATTATGCTCCCGAGGCGAGCAAGGGCTTGCTTTATTACATCGTAATCGCGGTTTTGACCTGTGAACTGATGCAGCTGCTGCTGGGGTCTTATACCGTGATGTGGCGCTATTTCAACATCCGCGATTATTTCCGGTGCGGCGGCGCGATGACAGGGGGCTTTGTTATCGCTTATTTGGTGTTGATGATGCTGCACATGGCGCCGCGCAAGATCTTTTTCGTGCTGTTCTTTGTCACAGCGACCTTGGGCGTGCTGTTGTTTCGGTTTTTGTTTAGATCCACCTTCTTGACGCTGACGCGTGAGGGCGAGCTGGAACATATGGAGCGCACGATGATCGTCGGCGCGGGCCAGGCGGGCAGGATGATCATCACGGAGATCCGCAACGCCGAGACCGATCCCAAGAATCCCTCGGGCAAGCTGCTGCCCGTCTGTATGGTCGACGACGACGCTTCGAAGCTGCATTCGCGGATCAGTGGTGTTGAAGTCGTGGGCGTCTGTGCGGAGATCCCGCGGCTCTGCACGGAAAAGGACATCGAGAGCATCATCGTTGCGATCCCCTCCTGCGAAGAGGAAGAAAAGCGCAAGATACTTGACTACTGCTCCAAAACCAAATGCAAAATCAAGGTCGTTCCTTATCTGAGCGAGCTGCTGCTGGGCGATCAGCAGCCACAGCTCATTACGCAGGCGAAGGAAATCAAAATCGAGGATCTGCTCGGCAGAAAGCCGATCGAATTCAACCGCAACAAGATCGCCCAGTTCATCTGCGACAAGGTGTGTATGGTCACGGGCGGCGGCGGCTCCATCGGCAGCGAGCTGGTGCGCCAGATCGCCAAATACAGCCCCAAGCAGATCATCATTGTAGACATTTACGAAAACAACGCATATGATATACAGCAGGAGCTGCGGCTCGAATACGGCGATACGCTGAATCTGGAGACGCTGATCGCCTCGGTGCGCGACTACGCCAAGATGGAATCTATTTTCAAGAAATACCGCCCGCAGGTGGTGTTCCATGCGGCGGCGCACAAGCATGTGCCCCTGATGGAGACCGTCCCCGAGGAAGCGGTCAAGAACAACATCTTCGGTACCTTTAATGTGGCGACGCTCGCCGAGTATTACAAGGCGGATAAGTTTGTGATGATCTCCACCGACAAGGCGGTCAATCCCACCAACGTCATGGGCGCCACCAAGCGCGCCTGCGAGATGATCATCCAGTACAAGGCACAGACGACCCTGCACACGGAGTTCGTCACCACGCGCTTCGGCAACGTGCTCGGCTCCAACGGCTCTGTCATCCCGCTGTTCCGCCGCCAGATCGAGACGCTGGTGCTTGAGGCGGGCGCGATGGCAAAGGGCGGCGAGATCTTCGTGCTCGATATGGGCGCTCCGGTCAAGATCACCACGCTCGCGGAGAACCTGATCCGCATGTACGGCAAGGAGCCTTACAAGGATGTGCCGATCATCTTTACGGGACTGCGCCCGGGCGAAAAGCTCTTTGAGGAGCTGCTGATGGACGAGGAAGGACTGAAATCCACCGCAAACAAGAAAATCTTCATCGGCAACCAGATCGCCATCGACCCGAACGAGATGCTGTATAAGCTGAACAAGCTGCACGAGAGCGCCGACGCCAACGACAGCGAGCGCACCGTTGAGCTGCTCAGCGACTTGGTGCCGACCTTCCATCACCAAACAGCAAAAGCATAAACAAAGCAGAATAAATAAAAGCGCTTTCTGACGAAAAACAGAGAGCGCTTTTTCTGTTGCAGATATTTTCTTGACATTTTTCATCGGGTGTGTTAAACTTTTAATGATTGTGCGGGTTCCCCATCAAATGATGCGAAGCCTTGCGAGATCACATGAACCAAAATAGCCGCCGGCGGAAAGGAGAAAACGGGGACTATTAGCGCCAGGACCGATCACGGTTGACGAGGATTGGCAGTTATCGAAAGACTCGGCGGATGCTGCCACGGCCAAGACAAGACACCGACAGACTGTTAGCCTATCATTTTGATATTGCTGTTTTGTGTTTTCAGTGGGTCGAAAGGGAGAAAAGAAAAAGCAGAATCAACACTGTAACAGAGGTTCTCCCGGCACGGTGACAATATTTTTCAAAAAATTTCAGGCGTTAGCCAAAGGAGAAATAGATCATGAGAGTTGTTATTCAGGACAATTACGATAAAATGTGCAAGTGGGCCGCGAACTATATCGCGCAGAAAATCAAGAACCACAAGGAGGACCGTCCCTTTGTGCTCGGACTTCCCACCGGTTCCTCGCCGATCGGCGTTTACAAGGAGCTCTACACCATGAACCAAAAGGGCGAGCTTTCCTTCGCGAATGTCGTTACCTTCAACATGGACGAATATCTCGGACTGCCTCACGAGCATGATCAGAGCTACTGGTACTTCATGCACGACAATTTCTTCGATCATCTTGTCGACATGAAGCCCGAGAACATCAACATCCTCAACGGCATGACCGACGATCCCGAGGGTGAATGCGCGCGCTATGAGGAAAAGATCGCTTCCTACGGAGGCATCGACCTCTTCATGGGCGGCATCGGCGTTGACGGCCACATCGCGTTCAACGAGCCCTTTACCAGCCTTGCGTCCCGCACCGGCGTGAGAAACCTCACCACCGACACCAGAATCGTCAACTCCCGTTTCTTCGGCAACGATCCCGAAGCGGTTCCCGCGCAGGCGCTTTCCGTCGGCGTCGGCACCGTTACCGATTCCAAGGAAGTGCTCATTCTGATCAACGGCCACAACAAGGCGAGAGCCCTTGCCGCCACCGTTGAGGGCAGCGTTTCGCACAAGTGGACCTGCTCTGCGCTGCAAATGCACAACGGCGCCATCATCGCCTGCGACGAGGCTGCCTGCGGCGAGCTGACCGTTGACACCTACAAATACTTCCTCGACATCGAAAAGAAGGAGAGACTTTAATGTACACCATCACAGATCTGTATGATCTCGACCACACACTGGCGAAGGATTATCTTTCTCAGTTTACCTATCCTTGGGAGGCGCTGAAGGGCATCAAGGACTTCATCCTCGCGCTCGGTCCCACCCTCGGCGACGACTATGAGGAGGTTTCGGAGAACGTCTGGGTCCACAAGACCGCGACTGTTTTCCCCTCTGCCTATCTCGGCGCTCCCTGCATCATCGGTCCCGAGACCGAGGTCAGACACGGCGCGTTCATCCGCGGCTCGGCACTTGTCGGCGCAAACTGCGTTGTCGGCAACTCCGTCGAGCTCAAGAACGTCATCCTCTTTGACCATGTGCAGACCCCGCACTACAACTATGTCGGCGACTCCATTCTGGGCTACTACTCCCACATGGGCGCAGGCTCCATCACCTCGAACGTCAAGTCCGACAAAAAGCTCGTTGTGGTCCACAACGGCACCGAGGCGATCGAAACAGGCGTGATGCTGGGCGACTATGTTGAGGTCGGCTGCAACGCGGTCTGCAACCCGGGCAGCGTGCTGGGCAGACACGTGAGCGTGTATCCCACCTCCTGTGTGCGCGGCGTGATCCCCGAGAACTGCATTTTCAAGAACAGCGGCGACATCGTAGAAAGGAAGGCTGACTGATGGGCAAGTATTTCGGAACCGACGGCTTCAGAGGCGAAGCCAACAAAAACCTGACCTTTGAGCATGCCGTGCAGATCGGTCGTTTCCTCGGCTGGTACTACGGCGCCAACATGGGCAAAAAGGCGAAGGTCGTCATCGGCAAGGACACCCGCCGTTCCTCCTATATGTTTGAGTACGCCCTGTGCACGGGCTTGATGGCGAGCGGCGCCGACGCGTATATCATGCACGTCACCACCACACCGTCCGTCGCCTATATCACGCGTATCGACGACTTTGACTGCGG
Source organism: uncultured Ruminococcus sp. (assembly GCA_902784855.1). Taxonomy (GTDB): domain Bacteria; phylum Bacillota; class Clostridia; order Oscillospirales; family Acutalibacteraceae; genus Ruminococcoides. Next base: position 17,222 of record CACZWQ010000013.1, read on the forward strand.
CATCATGATCTCCGCTTCTCACAACCCCTTCTATGACAACGGCATCAAGCTGCTCAACAGCAAGGGCGAGAAGATGGAGGAGGAGACGCTGCTCAAGGTCGAGGATTATATCGACGGCAAGCTGGAGATCCCCGTTGCCGAGAGAGAGCAGATCGGCCGCACCGTCGACTATGTCGCCGGCCGTAACCGCTATATCGGCTACCTCATCTCCATGAGCAAATACAGCTTCAAGGGCGTCAAGGTCGGTCTCGACGTCGCCAACGGCGCCGCATGGCAGATCGCCAAGGGCGTGTTCGACGCGCTGGGCGCCAAGACCTATGTCATGAACGACAACCCCGACGGCTTCAACATCAACACCGACTGCGGCTCCACCCACATCAGCCATTTGCAGAAATTCGTTGTGGAAAAGGGTCTGGACATCGGCTTTGCCTATGACGGCGACGCCGACCGCTGCCTTGCAGTGGATGAGAAGGGCAACCTGATCACCGGCGACCACATCATCTACATCTACGGCTGCTACATGAAGGAGAGAGGCAAGCTCCTCAACAACAAGGTCGTCGCGACCGTGATGAGCAACTTCGGTTTCTTCAAGGCGCTGGAAAAGGTCGGCATCGAATGCGACAAGACCAAGGTCGGCGACAAGTATGTCTATGAGAACATGGTCAATACCGGCAACCGCATCGGCGGCGAGGAGTCCGGTCACATCATCTTCTCTAAGTATGCCACCACCGGCGACGGCATTTTGACCTCTCTCAAGGTGATGGAGGTCATGCTGGCGAAGGAGAAGCCCCTCAGCGAGCTGGCGGCTCCCATGGTCATGTACCCGCAGGTGCTCAAGAATGTCCGCGTTGCCTCCAAGCCCGCGGCAAAGAACGATCCCGACGTGCAGGCTGAGGTCGAAAAGGTGACCGAGGCGCTGGGCGATACCGGTCGTATCCTCCTCAGAGAATCCGGCACCGAGCCTGTGATCCGCGTCATGGTCGAGGCAGGTACCAACGAGGAATGCGAGAAGTATGTCGATCAGGTCATCGACGTCATCCGCGCAAAGGGTCATATCGTTTCCTAAACTGTCAAATAATCATGCGCTCTGCCGCTTCTGCGGCGGGGCGCTTTTTCCTTGCGGGCAAGAATCACAAAAAGAAAACCGTCGTATCCCGAATTTTTTGCAGGAATATGCTTGTATTTTAGCGTTTTCTTATGTATAATAAAATAGTGTGCAACTTAAGGTTTGCAGAATAACTTCAACTAACCTTTGGGGGAATGAAAATGAATACCAAGATGAAGGGGAGACTGTTTTCACTGGTGATGTGCGTTCTGGTAGCGGCTGCGTCCTGCGCGGCTGTCTTTGCCGCGGGACACACCATTGTTGTCGAGGAATGCGACAACCTCGAGCTGACGCTGCCTGACAACATGACATACGTGACGCGCTCCTCAGAGCCGGACGACAGTTATTTTTCCGAGCATAACGTCACCTACGAAGAGGTGCAGGAGGCGTTTGATGCGAGCGACAGCTACCTGCAGGCGATGGATGACGCCGACAAGCTGACGCTGACGCTCTCTTATTTACAGACGGGTGCCAGAGATTTCGGCGACCTGAGCGCAGCCGAGCTGTCCGCCATTTCCCGCGGCTTCATCGGCGGCACCGACCCCGACGTGCAGTATATCTCCAGCACGCAGGACGAGGCGGGTCACGAGATGGTGTGGCTGTTCCTGAACATGAGCATCGGCGACAACAACAGCAAGGGCACTACGCAGTATCAGGCGACCACGGTCATCAACGGCATGAACATCACCCTGACCCTTTACCGCAACGGCGGCAACGTGAAGGAGAGCGACTATGACGTGCTGGTGGAGATCGCGAGAAGCGTCAGGCCGCCGCAGGTGTTTGTGCTCAAAAGATTTCTCCCGTATATATTGATCGGGGTCGGTCTTGCGGCACTGATCCTGATCTTGGTTTTGATCGTCAAGAATATCAAAAACGGCAGAGAGTCGCGTGACGCGAGGGCCGAAAACGACAGGATCCTCGAGGAACTGGCGATCATGTACCGTCAAAAGCGCGCCGTCGCACAGACGCGCAGCGCATCCGGCAGCACCGCTGCCTCCGGCGCAGGAAGCAACAGCGCCGCGCCGCAGCAGTACGAGGATATTTTCGCCAACAGCGCCGACAGCAAGCCCGCTGCGCAGAAGCCTGTCAAGGATGTGCCGGTTCAGCAGGAGACTGAGAAGAAACCCGCCGTCAAGCAGGCGCCGGTCAAGAAAAAGCGCGTGGATGTTGACGCGCTGCTCGCAGAAGAATTCGGCGATGAAGAATCTGTCAATTACGACGACGATATCCCGCGCAAGTATTCCGACGAGGATATCGAGCGTCTGTTGAGCTGATATACGACAGCTGTTCCCGACGCAGGCTGCAGGTCTTTAGGATACGGGAACGGCGAGGTTGGCAGCCTGCACAGCAACGGCGCATACCGCCGTTGGGGAGGAGGACGAGTACGTGGCTGAGAGTTTCAATGAATACGCGCCCGACGCGCAGGAGATATACAATGCGTATATCGTGATCACGGACGAGGTCGATGACCAAGCACCCGCGTTCCGCGAAGCCGTCGAAGAGGTGCTGAACAGCGAGCCTGTCGGTGACGAGCCGTTTGCGGAAGTGAATGACAGCGAGGGCACCGAACCGGACGAAGAAGGAGACTTCTATGTCGTGGAGCCCGAGTATGACGAGCCTGTCGGAGAGGTATTCGACGAGGAGCCGGAAGCGGAAGCCGAGGAAGCGATCGAAGAAGTCGCGGACGGGGAACCGGAACCCGAGGAAGCGGCGGAGGAAGTCACGGACGAGGAAGCCGAGACGGAGGAGCCGATCGAAGCCGCTGCGGAAGAGGAATCGGAGCCCGAGGAAGCGGCGGAGGAAGTCGCAGACGCAGTACCCGAAGCCGAGGAACCGATCGAAGCCGCTGCGGAAGAGGAACCGGAACCCGAGGAAACAGCGGAGGAAGTCACGGACGAGGAAACCGAGACCGAAGAACCGAATGAGGAACCCGTTCCCGTTGCAGCGATCGCAGTCGAGGACGACGATTTTATCCATCTTCCCGCAGAGGAATGCGGCGACGAGGAATTCTTTGAAAAGACGCTCGCAGAGGAGGAGACTCCCAAGCTGGAGATCGTCGTCGATAATGTGTCGCCCGCTCCCGAAACGCCTCCCGAAGAAAGCTTTGAGGACAGCGACGATTTCTTTGAAGAAAAGCCGCAGCGCATCATGGGCGTCATCAGCAGCCGCGAGATCGAGGAAGCGGAGGACTATGACGTTATCGGCGAGGAAGAACAGCGCGCCGAAACCGTGAAGCGGCAAGCGCCGTCTCCGGAAGTGCACGCAGAGGAAGCGGACGAGGATGAAGCGGCGGCAAAAGCCGGTTCCGAGCTGCTGGCAAAGATCGGCGCCGCTATCAAGCAGTTTTTCATCCATCTGGGCTACTTCTTTACCAATCTCCGGCGCGCCGTCAAGCGCCGCCATGCGATCAAAAAGCGCAAAAGAGCCGAAGAAGAACGCCGCCTGCGCGAGGAGGAGCGCCGCCGTCAGGAGCGCATCCGCCGCGCCGAGCGTGAAAGACAGCGCGACGCCAACGGTCTGGTGCAGGTGCACCGCCGCGATGAACGCCGTGACCGGCGATAAGGAGCTGCTATGGATCTGTTGATAAAGAACGCGCATGTCGTATCTCCCGCCGACGGGCTGGACGGCATGGCGGATATTTTGATACGCGACGGCAAGATCGCGCAGATCGGAGATGCGTTGCCCCAAAACGGCGAGGTCATCGACGCGCAGGGCTTGACCGCCATCCCGGGCTTGGTCGACATGCACGTCCATCTCCGCGACCCCGGGCAGACCGCCAAGGAAGATATCCTCACGGGCTGCAACGCGGCAGCCGCAGGCGGTGTGACAAGCCTGCTGTGCATGCCCAACACGAACCCGACGGTCGACAATGCGGAAACCGTCCGATATATTTTAGATAAAGCAAAAAATGCAAGCGCCAAGGTCTATGTCGCCGCAAGCATCACCAAGGGACTCAAAAGCGCAGAGCCCACCGACCTCGAAGCATTGCGGGCGGCGGGCGCTGTCGGTCTCAGCGACGACGGCAGACCGGTCGAGAATACCAAGCTGCTGCGCGACGCGATGAAACAAGCTCCGGCACTCGGCATGACGGTCGTTGCGCACTGCGAGGACTTGTTCCTCGCGGACGGCGGCAAGATCAACGAGGGCGAGGTCTCCGCGCAGCTCGGCGTCAAGGGTATCCCCGCAGCCGCCGAGGACTGCGGCACCGCCAGAGAGATCGCGCTGGCGGCAGCGGAAAACGTGCCCGTCCATATCTGCCACGTCAGCACCAAAACGAGCGTGGCGCTGATACGCGACGCCAAACGGCGCGGCGTGCAGGTGACGGCAGAGACCGCGCCGCACTATTTCTCGCTCACCGAGCGCGAGCTGCTCAAACGCGACGCCGACTACCGCATGAATCCGCCGCTGCGCACCGCAGCCGACGTCCACGCCGTCATCCACGGCTTGGCGGACGGCACGCTCGACTGCATCGCCACCGACCACGCCCCGCACACCGCCGAGGAAAAAGCCGATTTTGAGCAATCCCCCAACGGCTCCATCGGCATGGAGACCTCCTTTGCCGCGGCAAACACCTATCTGGTCAAGGCGGGCATCCTGCCCTTTGCGGAGCTGGTGCGCAAGATGTCGCTCAATCCCGCGCGGATCCTCGGCATCGATGCCGGAACCCTGTCGCCCGGCGCGCCCGCCGATATCGTCCTCGTCGACCCCGACGAGAAATGGACGGTCGACCCCGACGCGCTGCACGGCAAAAGCAAAAACACGCCGTTCAAGGGCATGACCCTCACAGGCAGGGTGAAGCTGACGCTGCTCGACGGCAAACCGGTATATACTTGTTCATAAGAATTCATGCGCAAATTGGTTCACAATTTGCGCATGATTTTAGATAAGATAATCCCAACAAGGATGTGATTTTATGGCACAGAAAGGTAATCTTTTATCCGTCAGACGCGATATCCGCGTCGTCGACGCAACCATCCGCGACGGAGGTCTCTGCAACGACTTCCGTTTCACCGACGACTTTGTCCGCGACCTCTACAAGGCGAATCTCAAGGCAGGCGTCGATTACATGGAGTTCGGCTACAAGGCGAGCCGCGAGATCTTCGACGAGGACGATTTCGGCAAGTGGAAGTTCTGTAAGGACGACGACATCCGCGCGATCGTCGGCGAAAACAACACCAAGATGAAGATCGCCGTCATGGCGGACGTGGGCAGGACAGAGTTTGAGGAGGACATCATCCCCAAGAACGAGAGCCCGATCGATTTGGTGCGCATCGCCACCTACATCAACACCATCCCCGCCGCCGTCGAGATGATCGAATACTGCGCAAAGCAGGGGTATGAGACCACCATCAACATCATGGCAATCTCCAAGGCGCGCACCGAGGATCTGAAAACCGCGCTGGAGATACTGGGCCAGACGCCCGTCTCCTGCTTCTACATCGTCGACAGCTACGGCTCCCTCTACCCCGAGGAGGCGCGCCGCTATGCCGAGATGTACGGCGAGATAGCCGAGAAATACGGCAAGCTCACGGGCATCCACGCCCACAACAACCAGCAGCTCGCTTTCGCGAACACCATCGAAGCGATGGCATACGGCGCCAGCTATCTGGACGCGACCGTCGACGGCATGGGCAGAGGCGCGGGCAACTGCGCGCTGGAGCTGCTGCTCGGCTTCCTGAAAAACCCGAAATACAAGGTCAACCCCATCATCCGCATGATGCAGAACCACATGACCAAGCTTCAGGAAGAGGGCGTCAAATGGGGCTATGACATCCCCTACATGCTCACGGGTCAGTACAACACCCATCCCCGTCCCGCCATCCAGTTCATTCAGGACGGCAGAAAGGACTACTATAAATTCGCGAACGACCTGTACGACATCATCAACTCGTAAGGCGGAGAACCGCCGATCACAAAACGGAGGTATTTCAATGGCATTTGACAGACTGATTGACAAGATGATCGAAAAGCAGAACCCCACCGTGGCGGGACTTGACCCCAAGCTCGACTATGTGCCCGCTTCCATCAAGGAGGCGTGCTTTGCGCAGTACGGCAAGACCCTCGAGGGCGCTGCCGAGGCGCTGCTGCGGTTCAACAAGGCGATCATCGACCAAATCTATGACATTGTGCCTGCCATCAAGCCGCAGGCTGCATATTATGAAATGTACGGCTGGCAGGGTGTGAGGGCGCTCGCCGCGACCATCGCCTACGCGCAGGAGAAGGGCATGTTCGTCATAACCGACGGCAAGCGCAACGACATCGGCACCACCATGGAGGCGTATGCCGCCGCGCACCTCGGCTCCACCGACGTGGCGGGCGAGCAGCTCGACGCCTTCGGCGCGGACGCGCTGACGGTCAACGGCTATCTCGGCTCCGACGGTATCCGTCCGCTCATGGATATCTGCCGTAAGAAGGATAAGGGCATCTTCGTCCTCGTCAAGACATCCAATCCGAGCTCGGGCGAGCTGCAGGATCTCCTTCTCGAGAACGGCGCGACCGTCTATGAGCAGATGGGCAGGATGTGCGAGCAGTGGGGCGAGTCGCTTGTGGGCAGGTACGGCTACTCGGGCGTCGGCGCGGTGGTCGGCGCGACCTATCCCGAACAGCTCAAAGAGATGCGCGAAAAGGCGCCGCATACCTTCTTCCTCGTGCCCGGCTACGGCGCGCAGGGCGGCGGCGCACAGGACGCCAAGAACGCCTTTGATTCAAACGGCTTGGGCGCGATCATCAATTCCAGCCGCGGCATCATGTGCGCGTGGAAGAAGCAGGGGCTGACCGAGGAGGATTTTGCCGCCGCCGCGAGACAGGAAGCGCTCCGCATGAAAGCGGATATCTTGTCTGTGATCGGTGAAATCAAGCGGTAGGTTGTTAAAAATTTAACCGATTCATCGTTAAAATATTGACAAGGCGCTGCAAAAAGCGTATAATGGCTACTGTTATGGTAGATGAAAATGGGGGGAGTCTTTTGGCTTGATCCCAAATACTTGAAAAGGGAGTAATGAAAATGGCAAGAGTTTACAATTTTTCCGCAGGTCCCTCTATGTTACCCGAGGCGGTCCTGAAGAAAGCAGCGGCACAAATGCTCGATTACGAGGGCACCGGACAGAGCGTCCTGGAAATGTCGCACCGCAGCAAGGCGTTTGACAAGATCATCAAGGACGCCGAAGCGCTGCTTAGAGAGGTAATGAACATTCCCGACAACTACAAGGTTCTGTTTTTGCAGGGCGGCGGCTCCACCCAGTTCGCGATGGTAGCGCTCAACTTCATGAACAAGAACAAGAAGGCTGACTATATCGTCACCGGTCAGTGGGCGAAGAAGGCGCTTCAGGAAGCGCAGCGCTACGGCGACGCGGTCGCGGTCGCGTCCTCCGCAGACAAGACCTTCACCTACATTCCCAAGACCGACAGATCGATGTTCCGTGAGGACGCCGATTATGTCTATATCTGCATGAACAACACCATCTACGGCACCGTCTATCACGAACTGCCCGACACCGGCGACATCCCGCTGATCGCCGACATCTCCTCCTGCATCTGCTCCACACCGCTGGACATCACCAAGTTCGGCGCGCTGTTCGCGGGCGCTCAGAAGAACATGTCCGGCGCGGGCGTGACCATCGCCATCATCCGTGAGGATCTCCTCGGCAACGCCATGGATATCACTCCCACCATGCTCAACTACAAGATCCATGCCGACGCCCAGTCGCTCTACAACACCCCGCCCTGCTACTCCATCTATATCGCGAAGCTCGTTCTCGAGTGGATCAAGAACGACATCGGCGGTCTGGAGAAGATGCAGGAGCTCAACGAGAAGAAGGCAAAGCTGCTCTACGACTTCCTCGACAGCTCCGAGCTGTTCAAGGGCACCGTCGTTCCCGAGGATCGTTCTCTGATGAACGTTCCCTTCGTCACCGGCGACGCCGACCTCGACGCGAAGTTCGTTAAGGAGAGCACCGAGGCGGGTCTGGTGAACCTCAAGGGTCACCGCACCGTCGGCGGCATGAGAGCTTCCATCTACAACGCGATGCCTTACGAGGGCGTTGTGGCGCTGGTCGACTTCATGAAGAAGTTTGAAGAAGCAAACAAATAATTTCGTATACTGAGGGGGCGTGCACTGCACGCCCGCTATCTCATAACAGAAAAGGATGAATCGTCATGTATAACGTATTGACTTTAAATAAGATCGCTGCCGTCGGCACCAAGCGTCTCGGCGACAACTACACCTGCGGAGACAGTGTTGCCGATCCCGACGCGATCCTCGTTCGTTCCGCTTCCATGCACGAGATGGCATTCGGCGACAACCTGCTCGCCATCGCCAGAGCGGGCGCCGGCACCAACAACATCCCCAAGGACGTCTGCGCCGAGCAGGGCATCTGTGTCTTCAACACCCCCGGTGCCAACGCCAACGCGGTCAAGGAGCTGGTCCTCACCGGTCTGCTGCTTGCCTCCCGCAAGGTCGTCGAGGGCATCGAGTGGGCTAAGACCCTCAAGGGCACCGGCGATGAGATGGGCAAGAAGGTCGAGAAGGGCAAGAGCCAGTTCGTCCGGCAAGACCCTCGGCGTCGTCGGCTTGGGTGCGATCGGCATTCTGGTCGCCAATGTGGCGGTCGCCGTCGGCATGGACGTTATAGGCTATGACCCCTTCCTCAGCGAAGCGAACAAGGCAAAGCTCGACCCCGCCGTCAAGATCATGAACAGCAACGAAGAGGTCATGGTCAACTGCGACTACCTCTCCATCCATGTGCCGCTCCTGCCCGACACCAAGGACATGGTCGACGCGGACATGATCGCCAAGATGCGCGACGGCGTCCGCATCCTCAACTACAGCCGCGACGGTCTTGTCAACTGCGACGCGCTGCTGGATGCGCTCAAGAGCGGCAAGGTCGCCAAGTATGTCACCGACTTCGGCAACGACAAGATCCTCGGCGAGGAGAACGTTATCGTCATCCCGCACCTCGGCGCTTCTACCCCCGAGTCGGAGGACAACTGCGCGGTCATGGCTTGCAACCAGATCAAGGATTATATCGAAAACGGCAATATCGTCAACTCCGTCAACTATCCCTGCCTCTCCGTTCCCAGAAACGGCAGCAGAGTTACCGTCATCAGCAAGGCTGACGCGGACGTCAAGGCGGTTGCCATCGCGGGCATGACCGGCTTCAACACCAAGACCCGCGGCGCCTATGCTTACACCATCATCGACGGCGCGACCGAGGAGGAAGCAGCACAGCTTGCGGCTCTCGACGGCGTTGTGAAGGTAAGATTCATCGGCTGAACAATTTCATGAGCGTTAAGGGCACGCGTTTGCGTGTCCTTTTTGTTTTGCAAAAACGAAAAACGGCGAGGTGACTAACATTTATCCACTATTCACGAAGGATGAAGAATAGTTTTGGTCAGAGTGCATAATTTTGACCGCACATTTTTGGTTAGGAACAAAATGTAATATTTCTAAAAAAGAAAAATATCTTCGGCTGCGTCCTCTATAATATATATGTATCGTTATCTTCGTCATAAGGAGGAGTATCAATGGCACAAATCAAGAAAGTTCTCGCAGTGATACTGGCGGCTTGCCTGCTGATTTCGGTCGGCATCGTCGTCGCGGGCGCGGTTGAAGTCAGCAAAGACGACAGCGCAGCGGAGCCCGTGGGCGCAGGCGGCATCATTGTTCACTATTATTGTGAGAGCGGCACACCCACCATCTATTATTGGAACAGCTTGCCGACGAATGTCGAGACGACCTATCCCGGCAAAGCGATGACCAAAGAAACCAACAACTTCTACAAGTACACCTTCCCCAACCTCACCAAGGTCAACATGTTGTTTGTCGTCAACGGCACCCAGTCCGTCGAGCTGACCCGCAACACCGGCGAATGGTGGTACAAAAACAACAAATGGTATGACCACGATCCCGCCAACATCACGCAGTGGGACAGAAGTGATCTGCGCGAGGATTCCATTTATTTCGTGATGACCACCCGTTTCTACGACGGCGACCCGAGCAACAACGTTCACTGCTGGGATGACAGCAACGCCGGCAACGGTGACGACGACCCCGCATGGCGCGGCGACTTTAAGGGCTTGATCGACAAGCTCGATTACCTCAAGGCGCTGGGCTTCTCGGCGATCTGGCTCACACCGGTCGTGCAGAACGGCGGCGGCTATGACTACCACGGCTACCACTCGATGGATATGTCCAGGGTCGACGAGCGCTATGAGAGCGCCGGCGCGACCTATCAGGATCTGATCGATGCGGCGCATGAGAAGGATATGAAGATCATTCAGGACGTTGTCTGGAACCACACCGGCAACTGGGGCGACGCGTTCTTCTGCCCGATGGCGACCAAGGAATACAACACCATCCAGGATCTGGCTTCTCCCGACAGCATGAAGCTGATCCCCGACGGCGAGCTGGCAAAGGCTTATCCCAATTACGCAAGCCTGAGCGGCGAGGCACAGTTCCAGGCGCGTCTCTGAACACCGAGAACCAGAATGTCGCCGATTATCTGACACAGACCTATCTGGAATATGTCAACATGGGCGTTGATGCGTTCCGTCTCGACACCGAGAAGCACATCAACCGCTGGACGCTCAACAGCGCCTACTTCCCCAAATTCATGAACAGCAACTATCCGAACTTCTACATCTTCGGCGAGGTCTGCGCCAGATGGAACCAGTACGTCAATGAGGGCGGCTCCTCCGACTCTCCGTTCTTCTACACATGGAAGGAAACCGAGTCTCCTTGGACAAGCAACTGGAGCACCGATCCTGCCCAGTGGGAGACCAACTTCAATAACTCCAAGGCGCATTACACCCAGTATGCAGCCAGAAAAGAGAGCAACCTGACCGAGACCAGCACCAATGCGTTCCTGAGCAACGGCCTGACCTACCATGCCCCCGACTATTCCAAGTCGAACGGCACGGGCGTCATCGACTTCACCATGCACTGGAACTTCGAGAACGCGTCCAGCGCCTACGGATGCGCCACCGGTGAAGATCACGCGTTCAACGACTCCACCTGGAATGTCGTCTATGTTGACTCGCACGACTACGGTCCGCAGTTCTGCGAAAAGGTCCGTTACACCGGCAGTGAGGAAGATTGGGCGGAGAACATGGATCTCATGTGGACCTTCCGCGGCATCCCCTGCATCTACTACGGCACCGAGATCCAGTTCCAGAAGGGTCAGAAAATCGACGTCGGTCCCAAAGCGCCGCTGTCCACCACCGGTCGCGCCTACTTCGGCGACCACATCACCGGTAATGTCACCGCGACCGGCTTCGGCACCTATACGGGCGCTTCCGGCAACGTTGCCGACACGCTCAACCAGCCGCTTGCCAAGCACCTGCGTCAGCTCAACCAGATCCGCCGTGCGGTTCCCGCCCTCCAGAAGGGTCAGTACAAGAGCTTCGGCAACATGGCGTTTGTCAGACGCTACACCGCAAACGGCGTTGACAGCGTTGCGTGCGTGGCGATCTCCGGCAGCGCGACCTTTACGGGTCTGCCCAACGGCACCTATGTGGATGCGGTCACCGGCAGCAGCAAGACCGTTTCCAACGGCACCCTCACGACCGACAGCGTCGGCAGAGGCAACATGCGCGTCTATGTCCTCAACGGCAAGGGCAAGATCGGCGAAAACGGTACCTACTTAAAGTAATTCAGAAACATCACATAAACCAAAGCGGCACGCGAAAGCGTGCCGCTTCATTTTGTCATTAAGAAAGCAGATCGTTATAGGCGCCGTATGCCTCCGAAACGATCGTCGCGGAATCCGGGATGTGGCTGTCGCCGTAATCATAGGATACCTGATTGCCGCTGTAATGGCTGCCGACCGTGTAACGGACGATCTCGTCGTTGTCGATGTAGTAGCGGTAAAACTCGGTGCCGTCATAGCGGAACACGAAGTAGACAGAGCCGTAGGCGTCATAAAAATACCATGTCTTGACCTGATAGGCGCCGCCCTCGTTTTCGTCGCGCATCGTGTTGTTCGGCGTCGCGATCCAGAGGTGTCCGTTCTCGGGCAGCACATAGTAGGCGTAATTGCCGACCTTGACCTGACCCGTGCGGTAGTCGGAGTTCATGAACTTCGTAAAGTACTCTTGGATCTGATTGGTAATCTCGTTGATCTCCTCATGCGTGAGGGAGCGACCCTGCGTGGTCGGTTCGGTGGAGGGCGTTTCGGTGGGCGGTGCTGTCGTCTCCTCAGTGGTCGGTTCCGTTTCCTCCGTAGTTTCCTCCTCGGTCTCCTCCTCCGTGGTCTCCTCGGCTTCGGTCGTCGCCTGCGTCGTGTACGCAGCGGTCGAGGGAATATCCGTCGGCTGTTTGCTGCCTCCCAGCAGCATCACCGCGAGGATAATGCCGATGGCTACGATCGCGGTGATCGTGATGACCAGCGCGACGATCAGCGGCGCGTTAGATTTCTTCGGCGGCTGCCGGTAGCTGTCCGCATAGGGCTCCTGCGTGCGGTTGTGAGGCGGCGGCGCCGGTTTTGGATAAGATTCGGCGCGCGGCGGACCGGGCTGTCGGTTGTAGTAGTCCTGATAGTATTGATTGGCGTCCATCGTCACGCGCCTGTCCGCCGAGAACTCGTTGTTGAGCGCGTTCATGTTTGGGGTGCGCTCGCTCGCCTGCAGCGCCAAGCCGTGCATCAGCGCAGCCTCCTGCGTGGGTGAGATCGCCACGCCCAGCTTGGACGGCGGGGTCAGCGTGTCGTTGACAAGCCGGTCAAGGCTGTCCTCCGGCACCCGCCCCGTGATGCAGCTGTAGATCGTGGCGCAGAGCGCGTACACATCCGTGAAGGGACCCTGCACGCCGTTGCGGCGGTATTGCTCCTCGGGCGCATAACCCTGCTTGAGCACGACCGACAACTGTCGATCGTGATTGGTATAGTAGCGTGCCGAGCCGAAATCCATGACCTTGAGCGCGCCGTTCTGTGTGTACATGATGTTGTCGGGGCTGATGTCGCGGTGGATGATGCCCTTTGCGTGCATCGCGTTGAGCGATTTCATCACAGGCTTCATCAGAGTGATCAGGGTATTCGCACGGAACAGCTCGCCGCGGTCAATGTGCGCTTGCAGGGTCTCGCCCTCTAAGTATTCCATCACGATGTAGGCGGTGGCGTTTGCCTGAAAGTAGTCAAGCACATCGACGATGCCATCCTCGTCGGAGAAGGCGGCGACGCTCTGCGCTTCGCGGAGGAAGCGGTTGATGCCCTTTTTAAAGAATTCCTCCTTGCTTTGGGAGACAAACACCTTGTCGGAGCTGTCGGAATTGCGGTTTGCCGCGCCTGCGGGAAAGAATTCCTTGACGGCGACGCGCTTGACGAGCGTTTTGTCCAGACCGATGTAGGTGATGCCGAAGCCGCCCTCGCCGAGGACGGCGCCGATGATATAGCGGTTTGCCAGCAGCGTTCCGCGTTTGAGGTGATAGGGGACGTGTTCGTATTCCTCGAACAGGTCGTGCCCGCAGTGCGGACAGACGGATCCGCCCTCAAAGTACTGCATGCAGTGGTAGCAAAGTTGTTTCATGTATCTCTCCTGTCCTTAAAGCACAGAGTTGATATACAGCGTGCTGCTCAGGAACCAGCATTTGCTCATGGCTTCCAGTTGATTGCTGCCCGAGGCGCACTGCGTCATATAGGTGGTGTGGCTGACGAGCGTTTCCCCGTCGACGGAGAAGCTGTTGGCGGGAAGATAGAGTACCTTGTAATAATTGCCCGTGGCGTTGAGGTACAAAAACGCGATATAGGTGTTGTCGGGATCGCGGGAGTTTTCGCTGTAGTATGTCTGGCGAAGCTGGATCACATTGGCATAGCGCGCTTCGCTGTCGTTGCTGTAGACGTTGTCGAAGAAGAAGGTGCGCAGGGAATCCATGCGCTGGCGGCATTCGTCATAGGTGACCGCAGGGCGCGGCACAGTCGTTTCGGGCGGCGCGGTGGTGCCTGACGCCGATCCTGCGGGGGCGGTGGGCGGTCGGGAATCGATGCCCGACAGCAGATCTGCGATATTGACGCCCGATTCGGTTGAGTCGCTGTTCTCCGGAGCGGAATCGCGGCTGCCCGCTATGGCGACCGCGCCGATGATCAGCGCGATGACCAGCACAACGGGGATCAGGATGACCGCAACGGTGGGCAGCGTCGGCTTTTGCCGCGCGCGCTTTTGATAGCTCTTTGTCGGGAGCAGCATGGGATCCTTTTTGCGCGCGTCGGGATACTCGTTCGGGCTGGCGGGCTTTGCCTTGGGAAGCTCCGGCTCGTCCGGTTCGGTGTCGGGGGAGGTCTCGGGCACAGGCTCCCGCTTGACGGGGCTTTTGACGGTCTGACCCGTCAGCTCAAAAATCAGCGTGTCCATGTCGGGCGTGCGGTTTTTGGCGAGCACAGCCAAGCCGCGCATGAGCGCCTTTTCCTGGCTGGGACGGATATCCGCGCCGAGCTGAGAGGGGCTTTCGATCGTATCCTCGGGGATGCGTTCGTTGCTCGGGACAGGCGGTTTTCCGGTAATGCAGTAGTAGATGGTGGCGCACAGCGCGTAGACGTCGGTGTGCGGTCCCTGGTCGCCGTCCCGGCGGTACTGCTCCTCGGGAGCGAAGCCCTGTTTGAGGATGATCGCCTTTTGCCGCTCGTCACCCGTAAAGTACTTTGCGGAGCCGAAGTCGGTCAGCTTTAGGTTGCCCTTGGCGTTGAACAGGATGTTGTCGGGGCTGATGTCGCGGTGGATGATGCCGTTGGCGTGCATTTCGCCGAGCGCCTTCATCACGGGCATCAGCAGGGCGACCAGCTCGTCAAAGCGGAACGTGCCGTGGCGCAGGACATATTCCTTCAGGGTGTCGCCGTCGAGATAATCCATGACGATGTAGGCGGTTTTGTTCTCGTGAAAATAGTCCTGCACGTTGACGATACCTTCCTCGTCGCTGAATGCGGCGACGCTTTTCGCCTCAAACAAAAACCGCTCGACGCCCTTGCGAAAAAAGCGCTCCCGATCCTGCGGAACAGAAACGTCCTTGGTGAGAGCGCAGTCGCGGGTCGCGATGCCCGCGGGATAGAACTCCTTGACCGCGACGCGTTTGGACAGAGTGGTGTCCATGCCGATATAGGTGATACCAAAGCCGCCTTCGCCCAGCGTTTTGCCGATGATGTAGCGGTTGGCAAGCATGGTGCCGCGCGGCAGGTGATAGGCGGCGGAGGGCTCCGCCGCTCTGCTGTCACAGCCGCAGCGCCCGCAAAACGGCGAGCTGCCGAGGAGGTTCATGCAATTGAAACAGTATTTTTGCATAGCTGTTATCCTGTTGTCTTATAAGACGGTGGTGATTTCGTAGTATTTGGAGTAGGTGTCGCAGAGATAGAAGTTGTTCTGCTTCGCCTGCTCCAGCGTGTCGGCGGTGTCGCTTCTGGCGTAGTAATCGATGCTGTATTCTGCCTTGCCGTTCTTGATCTCGACATATTCGGGCGAGATCTCGGTCGCGCGGTAGAAGCCCTTGGTGACATCCTGATACACAAAGACGAGGCGCCGGTAGTTGTCGGAGGGCTTTTCGACATAGTAGATGTTTTTGATCTCGACCTTGTCGGAAGCGCCCACGTCGCTGTCCGCTTCATGGATCTGATCGAGCATCATGTCGCGCAGCTGGGTAGGATTCTTTTTCGCCTCGTCGACGGTCAATCCCGCCGGGCTGTTGTCGGAGGATTTGGTGCTTGCCACGGAATTGCCGCCGGACATGACCTCGGTGATGTCGTAGAATTTTCTAAAGGAGGCGTTGAGGATGCGGTTGTTGCTGATTGCATCCTCTGCGGTGGACGCTTGGTCGCTGAACGCATAATATACAGAATTGTACACTGCCGCGCCGCCTTGGATCTCGATGTCGGCAGGGTCTGCCTGCACCGTGCGGTAATAGTTTTGGGTGGCGTTGTGATAGAGGAAGATCATGCGGTGATAGTCGGAATCCTTGCTGTCGCAGTAATAGATTTCCTGCACTTCGATCTTGTCGCCCTTTTGGATGAGGTCGTCGTTGTCGGGAAGCGCCTTCTCCATCATCTCCGCAAGCTCGCTCGGGTAATTTACGGCTTCCTCCGCGGTCAAACCGGTTTTATCGGCGGAAGCGCTGCCCGACGCCGTGGACGCGGTGCTTTTTTGTACGGATGACTGCCCCGAGGTCGTCACGGTCGGCTTGCTGCCGTTGTCACAGCTGGTTGCCGCGATCGCGATGATCACGATGATCGCCGCAATCACAACGGCGGGGATCGTGATGCCTAAAAACAGCGGCAGGCGGCTCTTTTTCTTTGGCTGCGGCTGCCCGGTTTGGTGCGTATTGTGGGGCTGCGGCGGGCGCTGACCTGTTGTCTGACGGGTATTGTAGGAGGGCTGCGGCTGACCCGTTTGGCGGGTAGGATAGGGCTGATAGGACTGCTGCGTCGGGAATGACTGGCGCTGCGTCATATAGGGCGGCTGCATGGGCGGGCGCTGCGGCGCGGTTGAAGTCGCCGTCTGTGAATAGCCGCTGCGGACTGTGGTCATCTCGCGCATCAGCGTCGCCATATTCGGCGTGCGGTCCTTTGCGCGCACGGCAAGCCCGTGCATGAGGGCGTCCTCGCGGTGAGGCTTGATGGCGACGCCCAGCTTTGACGGGCGTGCCAAGGTATCCTGCGCCAGCCGCTCTAAGCTGTTGACAGGCACGATGCCCGTGATGCACGCGTAAATGGTGGCACACAGCGCGTAGACGTCGGTGTGCGGACCCTGATCGCCGCCCGAGCGGTACTGCTCCTCGGGAGCAAAGCCCTGCTTGAGGATGATGGACATCTGGCGATCCTCGTTGGTGAAATAACGCGCCGAGCCAAAGTCCATCAGCTTGAGCTTGCCGCGCTTGGTATACATGATATTATCGGGGCTGATATCGCGGTGGATGATGCCCTGCGCATGGATGACGCTGAGCGACTTCATCAGCGGCAGCGCGAGATCGATCAGCTGGTCGGAGTTGAACAGCCCGTTCTTGCGCGTGTAATCCTTGAGCGTCAAGCCCTCGATATATTCCATGACGATATACGCCGTGTTGTTTTCCTGGAAGTAGTCGATAACGTCGACGATACCCTCTTCATCGGGAAAGGAGGCGACGTTCTTCGCCTCGAGCAGAAAGCGATCCACGCCCTTGCGGAAGAAATCCTGCTTATCCTTGGTGATAATGATTTCCTCGGAGAGCTGGCTGGTGCGGTTCGCGGCGCCGGAGGGATAGAACTCCTTGATGGCGACGCGCTTGGACAGTGTGGTATGCAGACCGATGTAGGTGATGCCGAAGCCGCCCTCGCCCAGCGCCTTGCCGACGAGGTACCTGCCCGCGAGCAGCGTTCCGGGCGTCAGGTGATAGGGCTCCGCCTGATGGGGCTTGCTGTTGTCCCATCCGCAGTGGGCGCACACGGGAGTGTCCCCGAGTTGTCTCATACAATTGATACAATAGTTGTTATTCATCGAAATTCCATTCCTGTTTCTTCCTTATCGGTATCCCATTTCCGATTGGTAGTTGGTAATCAAATTAATATTGTAGTTTTCGTACCGGTTCAGGATGCTCATGTCAAAATCCTTTGCCGAGACCGTGGGGCGGTACCAGCTTTTGGATCTGAAATAGGCGTTGATGTCGGGATCGGAAAACTTTCTGCCGTGGCGGGCGAAAATCTCATTGAGCGCCAGATTCAGGGTATCTCTGTCGAAGGGCGCCAGATCGTTGCGGTTGAGCTCCTTGCTTGCAGAGTCGGGGAGCAGATAATCCTGATTGGAGGGCGTGTTGGTTCCCGCGACCGTGGTGGGCTGTGTGGTTTTCGGGGTGGTCGACGGAGGCTTGGTAGTGGCGTGGATGATCTCGTTCTCCCTGCCCTTGGACACATAGATCGTCGCGACCTTGCTGTGCGGCAGGGTGTCGTAGGCGGGCGGGTTTTGTGAGACGATGTAGTTGAAGGGGATGTCCTCG
Source organism: uncultured Ruminococcus sp. (assembly GCA_902784855.1). Classification (GTDB taxonomy): domain Bacteria; phylum Bacillota; class Clostridia; order Oscillospirales; family Acutalibacteraceae; genus Ruminococcoides. The sequence continues at coordinate 35,266 of CACZWQ010000013.1, forward strand.
CTGGTGACGCGGATGACCTTGTAGCGCACCTCGGCGTCGTTGAGCAGCTTGTAGGCTTCGCTCTCCTTTAAGCCGCTGAGGTCCGGCATGATGACCGTTCTGTCGGTTGCCGTTTCGGTGGTGGGTTCTATGTAGGCGGTCGACGCGGGCGCGGAGTCGACAGTGGCGACTGTCGGCGTTTTGAAAATATCGGCGTTGAGGATGATGTAGGCTAAAAACGCCATCACCGCTACGGCGACGACTGCGGCAGCGGAAACGGCGATCGCCATGGCGACCTTGCCCGTGGATTCGGGCTTGTAACCGTCGGGATAGTCATAGCCGTCGTCTGCGTCATCCTCCTCGTCGGGATTCTCCTGCCAGGGGGCTTTCAGCGCCATGGCTTCCAGACCGACGTCGGGAAGATTGGTATAATAATGTTGTCTGCGTTTGATTTTGACGGGATGTTGGCTCGCCTGTGCGGAGGTGTCGGCCTCAGGGGTCTCCGGGGCAGGTTTTTCCGTTTCCGGTGCAGCCGTGTCGGATACTTCCTGCACGGGCGCTTCCGGCTCGGTCGTTTCCTGCACGGTTGCTTCCGGATCGGTCGTTTCCTGCACGGTTGCTTCCGGATCGGTCGTTTCCTGCACGGTTGCTTCCGTGTCGGTTGTTTCCTGTGCGGGCGCTTCCGGCTCGGTCATTTCCGTATCCGATAATGCCGTTTCGGGCTTATCCGGTTCGGGCGGATCCTGAGGGGGGGTAGGCGGAGCTTGATTGGTTTCAACAGCGTTTTGCTTGTTGTTTTCGTCGTTCAATTTCATCACTCCTGAAAAAAATCCATTCTCCCAAGTATAATTATAAGCGTTTTGCGGATTTTGTCAATGATAATTGCTTATTCGGAAAAAAGAATCGCAAAAAACTGCGCGCTTGTCTGTTTACAACCGCAGAAAAACATTATATAATGAAAAAGAAAACGATTTCAAAAGGAGGATTCGCATGAAAGCGTTAATCGTTTACTATTCGATGAGCGGCAACGTCAAGCAGACAGCCGAGGCGATCGCCGCCGAAACCGGCGCCGACCTGCTGGCGCTCTATCCCGTCAAAGCATATCCCGACAAGGGCGCAAAAAAATACCTCTGGGGCGGCAAGTGCGCGCTGATGGGCGACAAGCCCAGGCTCCAGCCTTATATTTTCAGTGCCGACCGCTATGATACGGTCATCCTCGGCTCGCCCGTGTGGGCAAGCAGCTTTACGCCGCCGCTGCGCACCTTTATCGAGGAGAACCGCGCAACGCTGGCGGGCAAGCGGCTGGCGGCGTTCGTCTGCTATATGGGCAGCGGCGACCAGAAGGCGCTCAAAAAGCTGAAAAAGGCGCTCAATGTCGAGCGACTCGCCGCCGAGATGGTGCTCAACGAGCCGATCGCCAAGCCGAAGGAGGAGAATGCAGCGCCGATCGCCGCGTTCTGTCGGGAGCTGACCGCACAATGATCCGGGTCGACCTGATCACGGGCTTTCTCGGTTCGGGAAAGACCACGTTTTTGAAGCGCTACGCGCGGTTTTTGCTCGACCGCGGATTGAAAATCGGCATCCTCGAGAACGACTACGGCGCGGTCAACGTCGATATGCTCCTGCTGCGCGAGCTGGAGGGCGAAAACTGCGGCTTGGAGATGGTGGCGGGCGCGTGCGACGCCGATTGTCACAAGCGGCGCTTTAAAACCAAGCTGATCGCCATGGGCATGAGCGGCTACGACCGCGTGCTGATCGAGCCGTCGGGCGTGTTCGATGTAGATGAGTTTTTCGACTCGCTCTGCGAGGAGCCGCTCGACCGCTGGTATGAGCTCGGCAGCGTCATCGCCGTGGCGGACGCGAATCTCGAGGACGGCTTGTCCGCCGACGCGGATTACCTGCTCGCCTCTCAGATCGCCGGCGCGGGCATCGTGGTGCTCAGCAAGACGCAGCTCGCCACTCCCGCAGAGCGCGCTGCGACCGTCCGCCATATGGAGGATGCGCTGCGCCGGGTGCAGTGCGATAAGCAGCTGCGCGGCAGGGTGCTCGACAAGGACTGGGAGCAGCTCTCCGACAGCGATTTTGAACGCGTGATGAACAGCGGCTGCGACCCGTGCAGCTTTGTCAAGCGCGGCACCACCGACGACGCGGGCTTTCGCTCGCTCTATTTTATGAATCGCCCCTACACCGCCGAAGCGCTGCGCGCCAAGGCTGAGCAGGCGTTTGCGGACGAGCGCTGCGGAAAAGTGTTCCGCGTCAAGGGCTTTGTCCGCGACGGGGACGGCTGGCTGGAGATCAACGCCACCCGGCAGGGCATGCAGGTCACGCCTATCGCCGTGGGGCAGGAGATCGTCATCGTCATCGGCGAAAAGCTCGACGCGGACGCGGTCGGGACATTATTCGGATAACACAAGGGCTGCCGCACTTTTGATGCGGCAGCCCTTGCTGCTTGCTGCTAAAAAAGGGTGATCCCGAACAGGTGCAGGATCCATAAGATCGTGCCGTAGACGACCGAGCCGACGGTGCCGTACACCAGCACGGGACCCGCGATCACGAACAGCTTGGCTCCCGTGCCCGTGATAAAGCCCTCGGTCTTGAACTCGATCGCGGGCGCGGACATCGCGTTGGCAAAGCCCGTGATGGGTACCAGCGTGCCGGCGCCCGCCCTTTTGGCGAGCTTGTCATAGACGCCGAGCGAGGTGAGCAGCACGCCGAGGAAGATCATGGCGACCGAGGTCATTGTTTTGGCGCTGTCCTCGTCCCATCCCCACAGGCGGAACAGCTCCAGGATCCCCTGTCCCACCGTGCAGATCCCGCCGCCGATCAGAAAGGCGCGCAGGCAGTTGGCGGCGAATTTGCTTTTGGGCGCGGCATCCTTGACCATCGCCGCGTAGTATTGAGCGTTCATGCGGTCTCCTTTCGGGAAACATCACGCTTTCGTCATGCTTCCGTCACGTTTCTATGCTATGGTGAAACCAAAGCGGATTTGTTCGGGCGCCCGTATCGCGCCGCTGCGTATGAGTGAATCCGTGGTACCTTAATAATATTCTTTTCCGAACAAACGGAATTATGTTTAATTTATCACTTTATTTTTTGCGGGGAATGTTGTATAATAGCCATATATGTTAAAATGGGGGCGAAGGGCTTGGAGCATTATCTTGACAACAGCGCGACCACCGCGGTGTCAAAAGCGGCGGCGGACAAGGCGTATGCGGTCATGACAACGACCTTCGGCAACCCCTCCTCGCTCCATTCCAAGGGCATGGAGGCGGAGCATGAGCTGACGGCGGCGCGCAAGTCGGTCGCGTCTTGTTTGCATGTCTCGCAGGAGGAGATCACCTTCACGAGTGGCGGCACCGAGGCGAACAACCTCGCGCTGTTCGGCGCGGCATATGCGTCCAAGCGCGTCCGCAGCAAGATCATCATTTCCGCCGTGGAGCACAGCAGCGTGCTCGAAGCGGGCAAGCAGCTGGAAAACGAGGGCTTTACCGTGGCGCGGATTTTGCCGCGCAGCGACGGCGTGATCCATCCCGAGGATGTCGCCGCCGAGACGGACGCTGCCACCGCGCTGGTGTCCGTGATGCTCGTCAATAATGAGACGGGCGCGGTGATGCCGGTGGGGGAGATATTTTCCGCCGTAAAAGCTAAAAACAGCCAAACACTGTGCCACACGGACGCCGTTCAGGCGTTCGGCAAGCTGGAAATAAAGGCGAGGGCGCTCGGCGCCGATCTGCTCAGCGTCAGCGGCCATAAGGTGCACGCGCCCAAGGGCGTCGGGGCGCTTTATGTGCGCAGGGGCGTGCGGCTGGTGCCGCGGCAGTACGGCGGCGAACAGGAAAAGCGCCTGCGCCCGGGCACGGAGAATCTGCCCGCGATCGCGGCGCTCGGCGTCGCCTGCGGGGAATTTGATATCGCGGGCAACCGCGTAACTGCCGAGCGGCTCAACCGTTACGCCAGAGAGCGGCTTTCCGCCATTGACGGCGTGACCGTCAACTCGCCCGACAATGCGCTCCCCTATGTGCTGAATATCTCGGCGGGCAGGGTGCGCAGCGAGACCATGCTCCACTTCTTGGAGGAGCGGGATATTTTTGTGTCCTCGGGCAGCGCCTGCGCCAAGGGAAAGCCCAGCCATGTGCTGAGCGCGCTGGGGCTGTCGCGTGAGCGGGCAGACAGCGCGCTGCGCCTGAGCTTTTGCAAGACCAATACCGAGGCGGACATCGACGCGCTCTGTGAGGGCATCCGGCAGGGTCTGCGCGTGCTCGCGCACCGCTGAGACGATTTGGAGTGGAATATGAAAGAGATCATTTTGATAAAGGACGGCGAGATCGTTCTCAAGGGACTCAACCGCCGTCAGTTTGAGGACGTCCTCAAAAAGAATATCCGCATCGCGCTGCAGGGGCTGGGCAGCTTTGCCATCACCTCGGCGCAGTCGACCATCGCCGTCAAGCCGCTCGGCGATGACATTGACCTCGACGAAGCCTGCGCGCGCATCGGACGGGTGTTCGGCATCGTCAGCTTTTCGCGGGCGGCGCTGTGTGAGGAAAAGAGCATGGAGTCCGTGCTCGCGACCGCGCCCGTTTATCTGGAAAAGCAGCTGCGCGCGGCAAAGACCTTCAAGGTCGAGGCAAAGCGCAGCGACAAGAAATTCCCCTTGAAATCCCCCGAGATCTGCCGCGAGCTGGGCGGCGTGATCCTTTCGAAATACCGCCACCTCACGGTCGACGTCCACCATCCCGACGTCACCGTCTATGTAGAGATCCGCGACCACGGCGCCTATGTGCACGCCGATCCCATCCGCGGCGCGGGCGGCATCCCCGTCGGCACGGGCGGCAAGGCGGTCGTGCTCATCAGCGGCGGCATCGATTCGCCCGTCGCGGCGTATATGATGGCGAAGCGCGGCGTTAAGCTCACCGCGGTACACTTTGCCAGCCCGCCCTACACCGCCATGCGCGCGGAGGAAAAGGTCGTGCGCCTGCTGCAAAAGGTCAGCCGCTATGCCATGCCGATGACGATGTACACGGTGCCCTTTACGAAGATACAGGAAAAGCTGCGGGACGACTGCCCCGAGGAGCTGTTCACGATCATCATGCGCCGTTTGATGATGGAGATCGCCCAGCGCATCGCGCGTGATCACGACTGCGCGGCGCTGATCACGGGCGAGAGCCTCGGTCAGGTCGCCAGCCAGACCATCGGTGCGCTCAACTGCACCGACGATGCGGCGGACATGGTGGTGTTCCGTCCGCTGATCGGCATGGACAAGCAGGAGATCATCAATATCGCCTATCAGATCGATACCTATGAGACCTCCATCGAGCCTTATGAGGATTGCTGCACGGTGTTCACGCCCCGGCATCCCCGCACCAAGCCGATACTCAAGTTTGTCAAGGCAGCGCAGGAAAAGGCGGGCTTTGAGCCGCTGATCGAGGAAGCGCTGCAAAATCTGAAGATCACACAGATCTATCCCGAGGATTGACCCAAATACACGAAAGGAAGAGCTCGCGTGTTGATTGAAATATTATCTGTATGCAAAAAGAATGAAACGGAAACCATCTCGCCGCGTGAAAACGAGCTGAAACGCGCGCTGGATAAAAGGGGCTACCGGCTCAAGGGCGTCAAAAAGACGCTGCTGCAGCCCTCCGCCATTCGGATGGCGCTCGGCTCCATCGCCAATTCGGCGGAAAAGCCCGATATCGCCATCGTGACGGGTGTGCTGAAAACGAGGGACAATGCCTCCTTCAAGAAATACCTTGTCGAGAGCATCGTCGCCGCCGAGCGCGCGGAGAACCCTCCCGTGCCGAAGGACTACTGGAAGGAGCGCAACGCCGCCATGCGGGAAGCCCGACGTGCGGGAGCCAACAAGGAGCAGCTCAAGGCGTTGGAGGAGGATTTCAAGCTGACCCGCAAGAAGGTCAAGGTGTTCTCTCTCGGCGACTTCGGCAACGGCTATAAGGGCTATGCCTTCGTCTTTGACGGTGTGCGCGTTGCCGCTGTGCCGAAGGCGGAGCTGACGGGCAGGAGCTTTGAGGAGATCGCTGCCCTTGCCGCCAAGCGCACCTCCGAGGTGTATGAAAACGCCCAAAACGAGTATCCTGACGGTTTTTCCATCCAGGATTATGTGCCCCCGAAAACGGGCTTTGTCAATCGCTTCATTCCGATGCCGGGCGACGGGAAAAAGGAGATCGCGCGCAAGTGCGTGGTTATCGCATCGGTGTTGGTGTTCTTGGGCGCAGCATGGGCGCTGTATTATAATATGGTGTTTCTCAGCATGCAGAACGCCCAGCTCAACGGCGATATCCAGCGCATCGCCCACGTTACCTCCTTACAGGACGGCAGCAGTGAGGACGGCAGCGCCGACGGCAGCAGCGCTTCGCCGAAAAAGGGAAGCAAAAGCTCCATCAACTGGGACAAGCTGCATAAGATCAACAAGGAGATCGTCGCGTGGATCCAGATCAAGGGTACCCAGATCGACTATCCCGTCCTGTGGCACAAGGGCGACAGCGCCAGCGGCCAGTATTACCTCAACCACAACTACAAGGGCGGCTATGATTCCTACGGCTGCATCTTCCTCGACTACCGCTGTACGCAGGGCATGGACAGCAAGAACATCGTGCTGCACGGTCATCACATGAACGACGGCTCCATGTTCGGCAACCTGATGAAGTACGGCGGCACGACGGGCAACCTCGATTTCTATAAAAAGCATTCCACCATTATTTTTGATACCCCGCAGGGTGACGGCGTCTATAAGATCATTTCCGTCTATAAGACGAACACCCTTTCCGCGCACGGCAAGTTCTTCAACTACATGGTCGGCAACTTCCAGAACGAAAAGGACTTCATGAATTACGTCTACAACGTGCGCATCCGCTCGCTGATCAACTGTCCCGTCGACGTCAACGAGAACGACGACCTGATCACGCTCTCCACCTGCTCCTACGAGTACACCAACTTCCGCACGGTCGTGGTGGCGCGCCGCGTGCGCGTCGGTGAGGACGCCAAGGTGGATGTTTCCAAGGCGAGCCTGAACAGCAACCCCGTCTGGCCGGAGGTCTATTACTCCTCGCACGGCGGCACCCGCCCCACCGTCACCGATTTCTGCACCGCTTATGAGAAGAAGCAGATCGACTGGTACGACGGCAACTACGATTTCAAGGATCAGGTGGTCAGCTCGCCGACGACGCAGGGCACGACCGGCGACGGCAGCAGCGGCGGAACCGGTGCCAACCGGCAGCCGACGACGCAGGGCGTCATCATGTGCAGCGTCACCTTTATCAACTACGACGGCTCCTTCATCGAGAACCAGGTCGTGGAGTACGGGCAGCCCGCACGGGCACCGCAGGATCCCGTCAAGCCCAGCGACGATTACTACGATTATGTGTTCAAGGGCTGGGGACTCGACTTCTCCAGCGTGACCTGCGACATGGTCGTTGCGCCCATCTTTGAGCCTGTTCTCAAGCCCGAGTACAGATAGCGGGGGAGACGGAATGAAGAGCAGTATCATCTTTTATTCGGCGCGCAAGACCTCCCTCTGTGAGAAGGCGCTGCGCAAGTGCCTGCCCGAGCTGGGGCTGAATCTGTCCTCCGCCGTGTTCGCCACCAAGCGCCCCGCGCTGGGAGAAGCTCTGACACAGGCGTTTGCGGACGCGGACGTCGTGTTCACGGTTGGCGGTCTTGAGTTTGAGGACGACCGCAGCATCCGCGATATCATTTCACAGGCAGCGGCAGACAGCGGACCCTCGCTTTGCCGCAGGCTGAAAAACGAGGGAGGCTGCGACGGCTTTCTGATCCGCGCGGGCGGACAACTGTTGGTCATGCTTCCCGACGAGCCTGAACAGATCTCCGCCGTGATGGGCGGCACGCTCGCCGATTATATCAAGAGTATGTAAGAAAATAAAGATAGAGAGGAAATAGAACCATGAATACAAGCACATTTGAAACCTATGAGTCCGAAGTGCGCTCCTATTGCAGACACTTCCCCAAGGTATTCACCGACGCGGTGGGTGCGACGCTGACCGACGAGGACGGCAACCGTTATATCGACTTTTTCTGCGGTGCGGGCGCGGTCAACTACGGTCACAACAACCCCTACATCAAGCAGAAGGTGATCGACTATCTCTCGGGCGACGGTATCATCCACGCGCTCGATATGTACACGGTGCCCAAGCGCAATTTCATCGAGGCGCTGGAAAAGAAGATCATCGAGCCGCGCGGCTTGAAATACAAGATCCAGTTCTGCGGACCGACGGGCACCAACGCCATCGAAGCGGCGCTCAAGCTTGCCAGAAAGAAAACCGGCAGAAGAAACGTGTTTGCCTTCATGGGCTGCTTCCACGGCATGACGCTCGGCGCGCTGTCGCTGACCTCCGAGATGTACGCCCGCAACGGCTGCGGCGCAAGCCTCAACGACGTGACCCATATCCCGGCTCCCTATATGTTCGAGGGGCTGGATGTGATCGAATACATGCAGACGCTCATCGACGACGACCACTCCGCGACCGAAAAGCCCGCGGCTGTCGTGATGGAGACCATGCAGGCGGAGGGCGGCATCCGCCCGTTCTCCAACGAGTTCCTGCGCGACGTGCGCGCGTTCTGCGACAAAAACGACATCCTGCTGATCATCGACGACGTACAGGTCGGCTGCTGCCGCACCGGCACCTTCTTCTCCTTTGAGCGCGCGGGCATCGTCCCCGACATGGTCGTGATGTCCAAGTCCATCGGCGGCATGGGCATGCCTTTGGCGATCGTGCTGCTCAAGGAAGAGCTGGACTGCTGGAAGCCCGGCGAGCACAACGGAACCTTCCGCGGCAATCAGCTCAGCTTTGTGGCGGGCGCCGCGAGCTTTGACTACCTGCTCGAGCACAACGTGGAGGCAGAGACCCGCCGCAAGGGCGAGATCGTCAAGGCGTTCCTCGAAAAGGAGGTCGCGCCGCTTGACAGCCGTCTGGAGATCCGCGGCATGGGCTTGATCTGGGGCATCGACTTCGGCAAGATCGACCCGAGTCTCGCGGAGACCGTCATCGAGAAGTGCTTCGACGAGCAGGTCATCTGCGAATGCGCCGGCAGAAACGGCGCGGTATTCAAGATCATGCCGCCGCTGGTCATTGAGGACGAGCTGCTGCAAAAGGGCTTGGAGATCGTCGCGAAGGCGGTCAAGGAAGCGCTCTCCGAAATGTAATACCGATATATAAATGAAACACCCCCGACCGCGGTCGGGGGTGTTGCTGCTGTGCTTTATATTTCCAGGTCTTTGATAAATACCGTGCCGCCGAAGGCAAAGGTGCCGCCGTCGACGTACCAGGTATTGGCGCTGAGGTCGCTTTTATTTTCCACCCAGATGTAGGTTCTCTCAGGGCGAAAGCTGTCGTCGAAGGTGACGGTCAGCATGCCGCTCTTCTCGTCGAGTTCGACTTTTCCCTCATGCCGGTCGGCTTTCATAAAATAGGTGAACGAGAGGTCGTCGCCGATCTTGATTTTTTCGTCCAGATCGTCCTGATTGACCCACGCGCCCTTGATGACCTCGGTCAAGCCGCCCGCGGTGATGTTGAAGGACGCTTCGTTCCACTGCGCGGACGCCGCGCTCTCGGTTTTTTTCTGTTCGCCGCAGGCGCAGAGTGCGCCGAGGCAAAGCATGACTGCCAGCAGTGCGGCAATAATTTTTCTCATAACCGTTTACTCCTTATCCGATTGATAACTTCTTAAAACTCGATGCCGATCCTGCCCGTCAATCCGCGGTCATAGGGATGCCTGATCTTCTTCATCTCGGTCACATAGTCCGCTTCGTCGAGGAACCGCTGCGGCGGGTTGTGTCCCGTCATCACGATCTCGATGCTGTTCGGCGCGTTGGCGATGAACTCGTAAACCTCCGCCTCGCCCAGCATGCCCTCGTTCATCACGTCGAAGATCTCGTCGAGCACGATCATGTCGTAGCGGGCGGACAGGGCGCTCGCCGCGCTGCGCTCAAAGATGCCCCGGAACAGCGAAGCCGCCTGCTGCCTTTCGGCAGGGGTCATCTCATTGGTAAATTTCAATTCCTGCGGACAGGCGGTCAGGGTGACGTTCTCAACGGCGCTGAGCAGGTTGCGTTCGCCCGAAAACTCGGTTTTCAAAAACTGGACGAACATCACCTTCATCTTGTTGCCCGCGGCGCGCAGCGCCAGACCGACAGCCGCCGTGGTTTTGCCCTTGCCGTCACCGTAATAAACATGGATCATATGGATGCCTCCTTACACACAATCGGGGAAAATCCCCTTTCTATTATAAACGATTCGCGGGCAATACGCAATATCAGCATAATGCATAAAAAACTCAAAAAATGTTTGTAAAAGTTCTACGGCGAAGAAACCGCGGAAAACAGCCGAAAAACTTGCTTTTTGCCCCCTTTGATAGTATAATACTATGTGCGTGACTGCACATAGATATGCGATGAAGCGGGAGGTTGCGGCGATTTCGCCGGTTTTTCCGTGGAGTATGTCCGATTTTAAACCGGGCGATTACAATGAAACATAGAGGATAACTGCGGCTGGTTGGGTTGCTAAGCCATAGGTATGCTCTGCGCTTTCAAAATGACCCCGTTAACTGCATCAGTTTAACGGTTTTTTTCATGCAGGGTGAAGAAACACCCGGCCGTGTGGAAGAAAAAAGCTTTGAAAGCACGCCCGCCTACACGAAAATTTTAAGGAGGCGACGAAAATGGCAGTCAAGGAAAAAATCAGGATAAGATTAAAGGGTTATGATCATCAGCTGGTCGATCAGTCCGCTGAGAGGATCGTAGCAACAGCGAAGCGTACAGGCGCGAGAGTTTCCGGTCCCGTACCGCTCCCCACCGAGAAGCAGATCGTAACGATCCTGCGCGCGGTCCATAAGTATAAGGACAGCCGCGAGCAGTTCGAGATCCGCACGCACAAGCGTCTTATCGACATCTTAAGACCGTCAAACAAGACAGTCGAGGCTCTTATGAGCTTAGAGCTCCCTGCCGGCGTTGATATTGAGATTAAGCTGTAATTGTCATTAAAGGCTTTTTCAAAATATACCAACCTACAAGCAGACAGGGTCATGTTGGCAAAGCCAACCAATAACCTATAAGGAGGATAAATCTCATGCAAAAAGCAATCATCGGCAAGAAAATCGGTATGACACAGATTTTCGATGACAAGGGAAGAGTTGTTCCCGTAACGGTCGTCGAGGCAGGCCCCTGCGTGGTCACCGCCAAGAAAACCGTTGAAAACGACGGCTACGCGTCCGTACAGCTCGGCTTCGGCGATCTGAAGCCCCACAAGGTGAACAAGCCCATGAAGGGCTTCTTCGACAAGGCGGGCGTAGCGCCCAAGAAAACTCTCAAAGAGTTCCGTTTCGCCGACACCGACGCTTACAATGTAGGCGATCTTGTGAAGGCGGATGTATTTACCCCCGGCGACAAGATCGATGTGACCGGCAAGAGCAAGGGTAAGGGAACCGCGGGCGTCATCAAGCGCTGGAACTTCCATCGCCTCAAGGAAACCCACGGTACCGGTCCCTGCGTTCGTCACGGCGGCTCCATCGGCGCCTGCTCCAGCCCGTCCCGCGTTTGGAAGGGCAAGAAGATGGCGGGTCATCTCGGCGCAGAGCAGGTAACCGTACAGAACCTCACGGTCGTGATGGTTGACGTTGAAAACAACCTCATCGCCGTCAAGGGCGCTGTACCCGGTCCCAACAAAGGAATCGTCATTCTCAAAGATTCCGTAAAGGCTTAAGGAAGGGGGATTAACCATGCCTAATATTGCAGTTGTAGATATGGAAGGCAAGCAGGTCGGCACCGTTGACCTCAGCGATTCCATCTTCGGTATCGAGCCCAACGCGGCGGTCATGCATCAGGTAGTGCTCAGCTATCTGGCAGCACAGCGCCAGGGCACACAGTCCGCTCTTACCAGATCTGAGGTTTCCGGCGGCGGCAGAAAGCCGTGGCGCCAGAAGGGCACAGGTCGCGCAAGACAGGGCTCCACACGTGCACCGCAGTGGACACACGGCGGCATCGTGTTCGCTCCCAAGCCCAGAGATTACAGATTCACTGTCAACAAGAAGGAAAGAAGACTGGCTCTCAAGTCGGCGCTTTCCGCTAAGGCTGCGGAGAACGAGATCATCGTCGTGAACGCTATCACCACCGACGAGTACAAGACAAAGAAAATCGTCGCTATGCTCAAGGCGATCGAGGCAGGCAAAAAGACCTTGATCGTGCTTCCCGAGGTAGACGACAAGGTCATCAAGTCCGCGAACAACATTCCCGGCGTCAAGACCGCGCAGGTCAACACCATCAATGTCTATGACATTCTGAACGCTGACAAGCTGGTCATCGCGCAGGACGCGGTTAGCAAGATCGAGGAGGTATACGCATGATCGCTCATGATATTGTCATTCGCCCGATCATCACCGAAAAGAGCATGCTCGGCGCGGTCAACAAGGTTTATACCTTTGAAGTTGCAAAAACAGCTAACAAAATCGAAATCGCAAAAGCTTGCGAAGAGGTCTTTAAGGTAAAGGTCGCCAAGGTCAACACCGTTTCCGTCCGCGGCAAGTTCCGCCGCCAGGGCAGAAACAACGGCGGTTACACCAAGAGCTGGAAGAAAGCCATCGTGACCCTGACCGAGGACAGCAAGCCTATCGAATTTTTTGAAGGCATGATGTAAGATCTTTGCGAAGGCGAAGATCTCCGGGGCATGCGCTCCGGCAAAAGTAGTTATGGGAGACGCCACTCCCGCAAAACCATCATGAGGAGAGTGAAACCAAATGGCAATTAAAGTATATAAGCCGACAATCAATTCCAGAAGAAATATGTCGGTGATCGACTATTCCGGTCTTTCCAAGGTTGCCCCCGAAAAGAGCTTGCTTGCTCCCCTGAACAAGAAAGCTGGCCGTAACAGCTACGGCAGAATCACGGTTCGTCACAGAGGCGGCGGCAACAGAAGAAAATATCGCATCATCGACTTCAAGCGCAACAAGTTTGACGTCGAGGGCATCGTCAAAACGATCGAGTACGATCCCAACCGCTCCGCGTTCATCGCGCTCGTCGAGTACGCTGACGGCGACAAGTCATACATCCTCGCTCCCGAGGGTCTCAAGGTCGGCTACAAGGTAGTCGCGGGCGAGAACGTCGATATCTGGCCCGGCAACGCACTGCCCCTGACCTCCATTCCCGTCGGTACCTTCGTACACAACATCGAGCTCTATCCCGGCAGAGGCGGCCAGCTTGCCCGCTCCGCAGGCAACATGGCTCAGCTGATGGCAAGAGAAGACGGCTACGCGCTGCTCAGACTTCCCTCCAACGAACTGAGAAAGGTTCCCGAGAAGTGCATGGCGACCGTCGGCCAGGTCAGCAACCCCGACCACTTCAACGTGAAGATCGGTAAAGCCGGCCGCAAGAGAAACATGGGCTGGCGTCCCACCGTTCGCGGTTCCGTTATGAACCCGAATGACCACCCGCACGGCGGTGGTGAGGGTAAGTCACCTGTCGGCCGTCCGGGCCCTGTAACCCCGTGGGGCAAGCCCGCGCTCGGCTATAAGACTCGCAAGCATAACAAGCAGAGCGATAAGCTTATCGTAAGAAGAAGAAACGGTAAGTAAGGCGAGAAAGGAGCTAAACAATGAGTAGAAGTACGAAAAAGGGTCCTTTTGTTCAGCCTGTCCTGCTCAAAAGAGTCCTTGAAATGAACGAAAAGGGCGAAAAGAGAATCCTCAAGACCTGGTCCAGAAGCTCGACCATTTTCCCCGAATTCGTCGGTCACACATTCGCCGTTCACGACGGAAGAAAGCATGTTCCGGTATATGTAACAGAAGATATGGTCGGTCACAAGCTCGGTGAGTTTGCCCCCACAAGAACCTTCAAGGGTCACGCCGGTTCAAAGACAAGCAAATAAGCGGAAGGAGAGTATTGCAAATGGAAGCTAAGGCAATTGCGAAGTTTGTTCGTATTTCACCCCGCAAGGTTTCGGTCGTTCTCGACCTCATCAGAGGCAAGGACGTGAAATATGCGGAAGCTGTTCTCAAGCACACTCCCAAGGCCGCCAGCGAGCCGCTCTTGAAGCTGCTCAAATCAGCTATGGCAAACGCTGAGAACAACCATGACATGGATGTATCCAGACTGTACGTTGCCGCTTGCAACGCAACAGCAGGCCCCATCCTTAAAAGAATTCGTCCGAGAGCACAGGGCAGAGCGTTCCGCATCAACAAGAGAACCTCTCACATCACCCTCGTTCTCAAGGAAAAAGAAGACTAAGGGGAGGTTACAATTATGGGACAGAAAGTAAATCCACACGGCCTTCGCGTCGGTGTAATTAAAGATTGGGATTCCCGTTGGTTCGCCAACAAGAAGGATTTCGGTGTCACGCTCGTCGAGGATTATAACCTCCGTAAAACACTGAAAAAGCAGCTCTACAACTTCGGAATCTCCAAGATCGAGATCGAAAGAGACGGCAAAAGAGTCCGCATCAGCATCCACTGCGCCAAGCCCGGTCTGGTGATCGGCAAGGGCGGCTCCGAGATCGAGAAGCTCAAGGCTCAGTGCGAGAAGATGCTCAAGAAGCCCGTCGCGATCAACATCGTTGAGGTAAAAGCTCCCGAGCTCGACGCACAGCTCGTCGCCGAGAACATCGCCCAGCAGCTGGAGAAGAGAATCTCCTTCCGCCGTGCGATGAAGCAGTCCATCGGCAACGCCATGCGCCGCGGCGCCAAGGGTATCAAGATCATGTGCTCGGGCCGTCTCGGCGGCGCTGAGATCGCTCGCTCCGAGCAGTATCACGAGGGAACCATTCCGCTGCAGACACTTCGCGCGGATATCGATTACGGCTTCGCCGAGGCGAACACCACCTATGGTAAGGTAGGCGTCAAGGTTTGGCTGTACAAGGGTGAGGTACTCAACATCAATGAGACAAGACCCGCAAGACGTCCCCGCAGAGAAGGAGGCAGAAAATAATGTTAATGCCTAAGAGAGTGAAATACAGAAGAGTCCATCGCGGCAGAATGACCGGCAAGGCGCTCAGAGGCAATAAGGTCACCTACGGTGAGTACGGCCTGA
The DNA here is from genome assembly GCA_902784855.1 of uncultured Ruminococcus sp. Classification (GTDB taxonomy): domain Bacteria; phylum Bacillota; class Clostridia; order Oscillospirales; family Acutalibacteraceae; genus Ruminococcoides. Next base: position 50,288 of record CACZWQ010000013.1, read on the forward strand.
TGGCGACCGAGCCCGCGTGGATCACTTCCAACCAGATCGAGGCTGCCCGTATCGCCATGACGCGTTACTGCAAGAGATTTGGTAAGGTTTGGATCAAGATTTTCCCTGACAAGCCTATCACGGCAAGACCTGCCGAGACCCGTATGGGTAAAGGTAAAGGTAATGTCGAGTACTGGGTAGCAGTTGTCAAGCCCGGCAGAGTGATGTTCGAGCTGGCAGGCGTCGACGAGGCGACCGCCAGAGAGGCGATGCGTCTTGCCGCCAACAAGCTCCCCATCAAGTGCAAATTCGTGAAGAAAGAGGAGGGTGAGCAGTAATGAAAGCATCAGAACTCAGAGAATTGACCGTCGAAGAGCTTCAGAGAAAGCTCACCGAGCTTAAAGCCGAGCTTTTCAATCTCCGTTTCCAGCTTGCTGTCAACCAGCTCGAAAATTCCAACCGCATCGGCGCTGTCAAGAAGGATATAGCGCGTGTTTCCACCGTGCTCCGTCAGCGCGAGCTTGCCGGTGAAGACTAAGAGAGGAGGACGTAACAGTGAGTGAAAGAAATATGAGAAAGACCGTTGTCGGCAGAGTCGTCAGCGACAAAATGGATAAGACCATCGTCGTTGCCGTTGAGGACAGCGTAAAGCATAAGCTTTATAACAAGATCGTTAAGCGTACCGTTCGTTTCAAGGCGCATGACGAGAACAACGAATGCGGCGTCGGCGACCGTGTCAAGATTATGGAGACCCGTCCTCTTTCTAAGGATAAAAGATGGAGACTCGTCGAGATTATTGAGAAAGCTAAATAAGTTATTTTAGCGACTTTGAATTAA